>CAZSFH010000076.1:0-11798 GCA_964606115.1 uncultured Planctomycetia bacterium
TATTGCATCAATCTCGAGGGAGCGATGCCCGGCCCCGGCTGCTTCGACCAGCTGGGTATCCCAAGCGAACGATTCGTAAAACGTGGCGGCGTGGTTGGCCCAGTGGTAATTTCGCTGCGCCACATTGTTCTTTTTATAAAGACGTGCAAGGCGCTTCTGTAAACCGCGTTTGTTTTCAAAGCTCCAGCCGGGCTGCCAGGGTATTTCATTTTCCCCGATCTCCTCCGGCTTCCGGAAATAGGCATCCCCTTCCGCAACGTTCGCGGAACGTCCTGATCCCGGCCAGGATTCGTCCCACCAGAACCCGTTCCGTCCGGCCCGGATCTGGCGTGCCAGATAGTAGACGCCGCGCTGTTCGAACCGGCGATCCATGTTCGGCGCAATGTTCATGTTACGCAACCGATAATACCGATCCCACGGTCCGGTCGTATCCTTCTTTCGATCCGTGTTTGTTCCGGGATTCATCCCTTCTGTAAAGGTCGCCACGGGCGGTCCGGGATATTCGTGAGCCCACGTGTCGCCTCGATACAACCAGGAGTACCGCCGGTAATTGTCCGGCTTCGGCTTTGCCGGATGGGTGAGCATATGAAATTTTATTGTTTTCGTTTCGTTAAGCGTCGTCTCGTGGTTAACGAAATTGACCTGCCAGGTGACCTCGCCCTCGTTGTTGCGAGAAAGAAACATCGACGATCCGTCCCGGTTCAGCTCCCAGTTCTGATCGGACGGGGCGTACCAGGAAAACCCTCGATCACCGGTGCCGAACCATAGAAACGGGACGAAGTGGGAATAAAACAGATCCGGTTTTTCCACGTTCGTGCTGTCCCACACCACGCCTTCGGTGTGCGGAAGGGTCGAATTATAAACGTCCGCACCGGCCATTCCCGCTCCTTTTTTCCCACTGGTTAACAGGTTGATCGGCCCATCGAAATCCGTGACCAGGTGAAATCCGTCCACTTTCGCCGTTCCATCGGGACCGTAGGTCAGGGAGCAGTGCATCGATCCGTCACAGTCGTAGCGGGTCTTCAGCGTGACGTTGACCGGACCGGCTTTCAACTTCGATCTGTACACGAGCTCACTTTTCCACTCCTTGACCAGTTCGGCTTTCTCCTGCACTTCCGCTTCGTGCCTCTCGTCGCCGATCTCCACCACGAGCCGCATGGGGTTTCGCAGCTGAGGCCCCCGGCCACGGCGCTGGAGCTGCTCGGTGGACAATTCCTCGTTTCCGTTCCGGACTTCGAGCGGCAGATCACGGTCGGCGGGTTTAATGTATATCTGAGAGGGAAGACCGGAATCCGCGAGCGTGAACCGGTGCTTCAGCGTTTCAAAACCACTCTTCCCGACGTCCACAGGCGTGAACGGCTCCCAGACGATATCGCCAGTGCCCAGATCGTTGTTGAGCCAGTTCTTTACCGGTTCGAGCCCTTCGTGACCGACCACCCCGTTCGTATAGACGTGCGGCATGTACCGGCCCGGACCAAAGGTTCCTTTCTTTTTCTCCCCGACGATGCGTTTGTTCCTGTCGAACAGAAGGACCTCGACCGTGTACTCGTGATCATACGTGAGCTCGGGGAGATCGAGCTTGAACGTGGCAAAATCTCCTTTGATCGGAGCGCGCTTTTCGGCAATAACCGTTCCGCCCTCGGTCTTGTTCAGAACGGAGAACTTCGCTTCCACCGCCCGGTCCACTTCCTCGGTGGCCCCCCGGATGCCCACGTCGACAAAACCGGCCAGACGGTTGTTGAACTTCGAGTAGTCATGCACCAGTTCAAATTCCTTCCGCGGCGGTCGCAACTCTTCGGCGATGACGTCCAGGCGCCGGGATTGAAAGTCCTCCCCGTCCTCGGGAATCATGTCCGCGCTTTTGGCGTGAAAATCAATCAGTCGCGTTCGAAACAGAGATTTGGCCGGTGTACCGGCCTGGCGGACGTCGAACCAGAGCGTGTTCCCTTTCGTGGTCATGCCGGGAAACGCCTTCTTCAGACGAATTTCTTTGACTTCTCCCGGAACAAGCTCCAGAAGACCATTTTTCAGTTCCGAACTGTTGTAGCTGGAGTAGATCGTGCCCGCCGCGCTTTCGACGAAAAACCCGAGCCGGAGGGTCCGTGATTTGTCGCTGTGATTTTTAACCGTAATCTTCGCGTTGATACGGTCCTCCATGATCGCGCCAAGTTCGTTAATCTGGAAACTCACCGTATCCGGATCCAGAATCATTTTCGTTTTGGTGGTATTCCACACGTGATTATCGAACACATTGAAAAACGAACCGTTCCCACCGATGCCGCGGGTGAACCAGACCCGGTAAGCGGTCTCGGGAGGAGGAGGTAGTTTTACGTACTTCTCGCCTTTCTTGTTCCTGTTTCCGTACAGACCGAACGTTAGCCGTTCCAGCGGGATCTTCATTTCCAGCGTCCAGCGTTTGGGGGTAATGTTGTTCCGTGCAATAATTTTCGAATTATATTTTTCCTGCAACCCTCCTTGCTTGGACCAGTACTGGTCTCCCACGGTCCCCGTGGGATTGACGAACCACTTGAAGAGACCCAGTTGAAATCCTTTCGAGTTGTCCGGATACGGCCGGATTTCCAGCTCGATGTGATCGTCCCAGATTAGACCGTACCGGGGGTGGTGTGTCGTGTCCGGATACCGTCCGCGGGCCTTCAGCCAGGATCCCTGCGGATACACCGGGGAGCTGTACGCGATATACAGGTTCTCCTTGTCATAGGCACCGTACACTTCCACCTGTGTTTCATCCGGCGCAAGGTAAATAAATTTGGCCTGGGCAAAATCATACCAGAACCCGGACAGCGCGGAAGCGCCCCGCCACTCGCCTTCCTTCATCGGACCGTCAATGGTCGGCGGATTGTCCACCATCGGTATCCGAAAGATCGGAGTGTCCACCTGCGCAACTCGACCGGACGAGGTGGGGGTCTCGATTTCGGACTGTCCCGTTACCTGTGTAGAAAATTGCACCATCCAAATGGCGCAGAATATGATGGCGATAATTCCAGAAAGACGAACTTCGCTGCGGTCACGTGCTTGCCTGGGATTCATGTCAAAACGTTTTTCATTCAATTTAAAAAAGTTTAATTCTGAACGGCGTACCCGTATAGAATCCGATAATTATGACGCGGAATCCATATGGGACCATACTCTTCCCGATCCGCTTTGATCCGGCCCGTAACAAAACGGTTTTTTTCCAGGTCGTTCAACGCCGGTGTGTCCTTGAACCGCCCGGCCCAGGCCGTCCGTTCCGTTCGCAACTCCTCCGGGACAGTCATCTTCGCTATTTCTTCGCCGGCGCGGAGATCATTGTGTCCCCCGAACAGACGGGCGGGTTTCTCAAGGTGAAGCGTCGATCTCACCGGCTCGTGATATTCATTCATCAGCACGAACAGCACATGGTACCCGCTCTTCCCCTCCTGCTCGAACGGCCGTCGATACACGGTCACATACAGGTGATCGTCCGGCCTTTGCTTGCGTTCCGGTTTCAGGTGAGCATCCGGACGACGTCCCTTCCCGAGTCGGACGATGTCCTGATTTCGCCAGTAGGGTAAAAATTCCGTTTCGGTTGGTTTGAAATACCCAAACGTTTCCAGCTCATTTAACAGACGGGTCCCCTGCTCAACGTGCTTTATTTTTGTGTGAATTCCGTTGTAGCTGACGCCAATGTCATTCAGCAGCGCCCGACCCAGCCACTGTCGATCAAATCGCTTGTCGTCCCCCGGCCGGATCTCCGCGCCGTGTCCGTCCGGTGATCCCGGAACGACCCGTGAGACCAGACCGGTGAAATGATGAGCCTGGTATCGCCAGAGACTGGCGGGATACTGGGTGATCAAATCGATGTTTTGCGAGCGGTGCCGGGCCCCTGCTTCGCCGAACAGGTGATTTGCCCATGAAGATGATTCGTAAAGCGTTGCGGAATGGTTGGCCATCTGAATGTTTCGCTGAGGCACGTTATTGTTTTTGAATACGCGAGCCAGGCGCTTCAGCGTCCGACGCATATGATCGATTGTCCATCCCTGCTGCCACGGGATCTCGTCCGCCCCGACATTTTCGGGGTTTCGTAAGTACGCCTCACCACCGGCCAGGTTCTGCGTTGCCCCGTTGGTGGGTTTCATGTACCCCCAGTACCATCCGTGACGACGACCGATCCGAATCTGCTTTTCGAGATAGTGCAGGAGACGCTGCTCGAAGAATCGTCCGTAGCCCGGGGAGACGTGAGCGTTCCCGGCCCGCCCGTATCGACGCCATGGTGGATCCTCATCTCGAAGCTGAGCCGCTTTCTCCGGCGAGACCTCCGCCACTCCGCTCTTATCCAGCGCAAAGGATCGATCTTCCTTCAGGTACGCCTCCGATAGTTCGATGGGCTCCCGGGCAAATCCGTGGTACCAATCATCGCCCCGGTATAACCAGGAAAGTTTTCGGTAATGTTCTGGCTTCGGCTTTGACGGATGGGTCAACACGTGAAACTTCAGGGTCCGATTCTTCTTCAGCGTCGTCGGGTGGTTCACGAATTTTACCCGCCAGGTTACCCGTCCTTCACTGTTTCGGGAGAGGGTCATGACGGACCCTTTTCGATTAAGCTCCCAGTTTCGATCGGAGGTTGCATACCATGAAAACCCCCGATCGCCGGACCCAAAAAAGAAAAACGGAACGAACTGCGAGTAGAACAATCCCGGCGGTTCGACGTTCGCACTGTCCCATACGACGCCCGTATCGTGAGGTAGCGTCGCTTTCCAGCGATCCGATCCCGCCACCAGTGTACCGCCTTTTCCCCCGATGCCGCTGGTGACAAGATCAACCGGTCCAGCGACCTTCGTGACAAGCTCCATGCGCTCGATCCTGGCCTCTTCGTCGGAGCCATAGGTGAGTGTACAGTGCATGGATCCATCCACGTCGTACCGCGTCTTCAGGGTCACCGCCACCGGACCCACCCGCAGCTTCGAACGATAGACAAACTCACTTTTTCCCTGTTTGGCAAGCTTTGCCGGCTCACGAACCTCCGCGGTATACTTTGTCCCCCCGGCATGAACAAGAAGCTTCATCGGGGACCGGAGCTGGGGACCGCGGCCGAGTTTCCGGAGCCGTTTCGATGCGATTTCGACGCCGTCCTCCCGCAACTCGAGCGGAAGTTCCCGGTCATCCGGTTTAATATAAATCTGCTCGGGAAGTCCCGAATCCGAGATGGCGAACCGGTGCTTCAATGTTTCAAATCCGTCCTCCGTACGACGTAATTTTTTAAATGGTTCCCAGACGACGTCGCCGGTTCCATGATCATTCTGCACCCATTTTTCCACGGGATCCAGATGTACCCTGTCCGGGGGATCCGTGAGCCAGTCGTACTCCAGCACGTGATTCGCGTGTCGCCCGGGCGAAAACGATCCGGTTTTTCGCTCCCCGACAATCTTTTTATTGCGATCGAACAGCAGGACGGACAGGGTATACGTATGGTCCGGATCAAGCGCCGGCAGGTCAAACAAAAACGTGGCGAATTGTCCGTGAATCGGCTGTTTTCGGCTGACGACGCTTTTTTCCCCGGAGCTTTCGTTCAGTACGATTAATTTGACTTCCTCGGCCGTCCGAGCCTCGTCGCTCGCTCCCCGGATGCCGGTGTCAATGACCGCACTTAGACGGTTGCGGAACCGGGAATAGTGGTAGGTAACATCAAAATCCCGGCGGGGCGGTCGCAACTCCTCCGCAATGACGTCGATCCGGCGAGAACGAAAATCCTCCCCGTCGTCGGGAATGAGATCGACGTCCTTGGAATGAAACTCAATCAATCGGGTACGAAACACCGCCTTTGCCGGATCTCCGGCGGTTCGAACGTCAAACCAGAGCGCATTGGCCGTGCTGGTGATTCCGGGGAACGGTTTTTTCAGTGTAATCTCCCGCACTTCTCCGGGAACCAGTTCGAGCAATCCGTTCTGGATTTGCGGACTGTTATAGCTGGAATAAATCGTCCCGGCCGCACTCTCGACAAAGAATCCAAGTCGAAGGGTTTTCGATCGGTCGCTGTGATTTTTGACCGAGAGATTGACGTTAATCGTATCCTCCATGATCGGTCCCAGTTCGTTGACCTGGAAACTGACGGCGTCGGGATCCAGAATCATCCTGGTTTTCGTCGTGTTCCACACATGATTGTCGAATACGTTAAAGAACTCCTGATTCCCGCCGATGCCCCGGGTGAACCAGACCCGATAAGCGGTCTCCGGGGAAGGCGGAACGCTCACGTACGGCTCCCCTTCTTTGTCGTCGCCGGCGTAATTTCCATGCTTCAGGCGATCAAGCGGGATTTTCATCTCCAGCATCCACCGTTTCTCGGTGACGTTACACCGAGCCTTGACCTTTGAATTCCATTCTCCTTCCACCTGGCCCTTCGACCAGTACAGATCCGCAACCGTTCCCGCCGGATTGACAAACCATTTGAAAAAACCCAGCTCAAACCCCTTCCGGTTATCGGCGATCGGACGGAGTTCAAGTTCGATGTGATCGTCCCAGATCAACCCATAACGAGGATGATGGGTGACATCCGGAAAACGCCCGCGTGCTTTGAGCCACGAGCCCTGGGGATAAACCGGGGAATCATATGCGATGTAGAGATGTTCTGAATCAAACGCCCCGTACACTTCCAGCTGTGTTTCGTTCGGAGCAAGGAAATGAAACTTCTGATAGGAAAAATCGTACCAGAATCCCGACAGCGCTGAGGCATCCCGCCATTCCCCTTCTTTCATTGAACCATCAATGTCTGGAGGATCATCGGTGCGGGGAATGCGAAAGATCGGCGTCTGCACATCCGCCACGACGCCGGAAGCGGTGGGAGTCTCAACCTCGGAGGTCGCCTGGGCCGTGCATGGACGGGAAAACAAAGCCACGGCGGAAAGGATGATCAACAGACCACCCAAAAATTCAAAACTCCCGGGAGGACTGGAAACGTCTCGGGTCCTCCGAGATGATTTCCCCTTCGGATTCTGACTCATTCAGATCCTTTCCTATCAAGTCCCACAAAAAGAGCCGGTTCAACCTGAGCACGCGAACAATCCGCATCCTCAGTTTTTCGTGTTGAAAAAATGAATACCATTCAGGCACTCATTTCCGACAACGCACTGCGTGCGGATGGCTGCAAGGATTTTCGAGGAAGCCCCCCCATCCGATAAGACCCCGCAGGGTTAAAATTTTATTCCACCTTCGTTCGGCGCAATTTGTATTCCACTCACGAGATCGTTCACCGGATATTGAGACGAGAACCACCCTGTAATCTTCTGATCGTAAGAATATTACCGTTTTCGGGGGGTTTTATTACGTTCTTTGCCACACTAAACAGGAAACCTCCCCGTCCTATGGATTTTCGTGCAGCTTCCGGCAGGCAAAAAAAATCCAATACGATCCTGTTACCTGTCAAACATGTTTACACTAAAGCCCCTTCCTCCCTCCATTGTAAGGGTCGTTCTTCGGAGGGAAAAGAAGTACGTACGACTGACGAAGCGAAGGGTATTCCATTGAGAAACGTCAATTTTGGGGAGACACCTTAAATTTTGTTTTGTTCACGTAGTAGGTTGGACCATCGGGATCTTCGACCAGAATAAGGAGCCTGTACGTGCCGGGAGAGAGTTCCTTTTTAAATGAAACGGTTCCGGGTTCGGGCGCCTTCACCGGTAACTCCTTGCTCTTTCGAAGAAGGCTGTTCCCTCCTTTTCTGATCAGACAGGTCGCCTCGAGCTTTTCAGGTGAACCGGATTCCTGGTCTCCTTCCTGGTATTTCAGGGCCGAGAAGGAGACGTTCACGTCTCCGGCGGACAGATCTCCGAAACCCTCGACTCGAAATGCCGGAGCTCCGGGTATCACCTGCACCTTGGGACGGTTATGCATTCTTGGGTTCAAAGCGGACATATCCGTTTGGTTGCCGGACCACGCCCGTCCAATGTTGAATCCCCATGCACCGGCGGCTTCTCCCTCCGGAACGTTCAGTTCCGTGATGGGTATTTTTCCTTCAAAGTGCCACGTGCCCTTTTTGATGGTCTGTTTACGGGTCCATTCCGGGTTCCAGGACACGTCCTCCTCGTCCGTGCTCGTGTCCATTTTGGAATCGTACATGCTTCCGGAATAACTGATGATGAGTTGGAAGGTGCCGCGTTTGTGATAGTTCGGAGGCGCGATGTTCACTTCAATTCGCTCGTCCTTGAAGGACTCTTTTAACTGATCCCGCTCGAAATCATGAGCTTCCGGTTTTTTTTCCTTCTCGGTTAGCGGTGTTGCGATCGAAAAGTAAATGTGATTGTCGTCGGCAATAAAATGAGCACGACCTCGATCCTCAAGCAGGTTCGTTTTTACGTGAACGAATCCGGCCAGGGAGACGGCCTGTTTCCATTCATCCGCCTTGACGGTCCCGTCGATTTCGGGGGTTTCCGATTCCGGAACCAGCGGGACAACCAAATTGCTCAGCTGGGCCTGCCCAGCATTGACCAGAAGAAAAACAAAATAAACGGCAAGCACGGCTTGAAGAAACCCGTATGCCCCTTTGGACTCCCATTTTTTCACTTCGCACATGGTAAGATCACCTCTTCCCGTCAAATTCAATCAGAAAGATCCTTCACGAGCAGGCCGGAATACCCGTGCCCGCCTCCAGTGGAGGATTGTAGCAGCTATGGTTTGCTATCTCAATTTACTCCGGCAACAAACGACGGGGATTTCTTGACCTCTTGATCTTTTTTCGAAAGATGGACTGCAGGATCTCACGAATCCGGGAGCGGACTTCGGGATTCCGATGGTCGCGGTTCCTTTTCAGGTCGTAGAGGACCGTGTCCCCGAATGATTTCAGTTTGTTCAGCGCCTTCTCCCGAACCTTGTATTGAGGGCTGCTCAGTTTTTTGAGCCACTTTTGGATGCGTTTACGCTTTTTCTCGGAAGGCTTCTGAAAATCGTTCTTCATGTACGCAGCAAGAAGAAAACGAGAAATGGTGCGTTTCGTCCGGCCTCTGGAAACGTCCAGCACGGTTTTATTCGAATTATTCTGAACGAGTGGATTCGCTCCCGCCTCTAACAGTCGCCGAACAATCGGACGCCCCCCCTTTTTTGCGGCGTAATGAAGGGGGGTGTTTCCATTTTCCTCCTGCACATGGACACTCGCACCACGCTGAAGAAAGGTATCAACCAGCTCCAGCACCAATTGGCTTCTATTCCCCTTGATCCTTTCAGACCGGTTCACGCTAAGACCATCTCTCAACACTGCCAGCAGAAGTGGAGGTGTTGAGCCCTCTCGGGACGAGGCGTCATTCACATCTGCTCCGAATTCCAGAAGGAGGTTGAGTTTCTTTCGACTCACCGTCGGGTTCGTCACGTCCACGAGCCTGCAGAGATATATCAGAGGCGTCTTTCCACCGGGTCCTGGAGCGTTGACCTCCGCCCCGGCCTCAAGAAGATGTTCCAGGGTTTTCACATTACCCTTTTGGACCGCCAGATGAATCGCACGCCTGCCATGATTGCTGGCTCGATGAACCTCCGCTCCTTCGTCAAGAAGAAGTGAAACGGCCTTGTTTCGACCTCCTCGGCTCGCTTTCATCAACGCCGTTTGCCCATTTTCATCCACAAGTGAGACTTCCGCACCGTTGTCAAGAAGAAGCTTCAGCTTACGAGTGTGACCCCCTGCGCCTGTTTCCATGAGCGGGGTGTGCCCCTCCTCATTTCGCGCGTTCACGTCCGCCCCCAGCTTCAACAATACCTTGCCCATCTGAGACCGGCCCTTTTTCGCTGCGACAATAAGGGGGGTCGCGTTCTCCCTCTTTTCAAATCGGGTATCGACCGGTACCCCGGACCGAATCAGTTTACGGGCCGAGTCCGCGTGCCCGTCCTGAACCATTTTTAACAGAGCGAGCTCGAGGTGCTTTTCGTGAAATTTCCCTTCCGAAGCACAGGTCTTGATGAGAGATGTCAATGCCTTTTGATCGCGTTTCCGAAGGGCCGTCTTCAGAGGCTCCGGCATCGGGGCCATGGCCGGCAGGTCCCTTACCTCAACCGAGGCACCCAGCTCCTGAAGCGTGGTTACCACGTTCTCATGCTGTCGCTCAGCTGCCAGATAGGCAGGGGATCGACCACTCTTCGTTTTACGGTCGAGGTCCGCTCCGTTCCGGGCCAGCAATTGAACCATTTGTTTCTCTCCGGCCCGGGCCGCTAAGTGGACGGGTCCCGTTCCATTCGACTGCACGTTGGGGTCCGCTCCCGCATCAAGCAGCGCTTTGACGATCTCGGTTTTTTTCTCTCTGACCGCTACATAAAGGGGGGTACGACCGTTCCCATCCGTTATCGAAGGATCAACACCCTGCGAGAGAAACTGCTGAACCCCTTTCGTTGATCCCGCTTGAACAGCCATGTGAAATGGGGTCCGTCCGCGCCGATCCTCCACGTCCATCTTTGCGCCGCTGGAAATCAACCGTTTGACCATCGATGCATTCGTTTGCTCGACGACCAAGTGAAGTGGGGTTCTTCCCGCTTCATCCGTCGCATTCACGTTCGCCCCGAGCGAAAGCAGCAGATTGATCATCTTTTTCTGATCATTGTCAATCGCATACATCAACGGCGTTCGGTTTTGCTGGTGGTGACGAGCCTCAAGATCCGCTCCGGCCTGTACGCATTTCTTAACCACCTCCGGATATCCGTTCTCCATCGCGCGAAACATGGTTTTTTCAAGGTAGGCCTTTCGTCGGGGATTGCGTGGATCACTCTTCATCAGATAATTTCGAACCTTCTGCACGTCTCCCTCTTTTGCCGCCTCCTCGAGGGTATCCGGAAACTGATCCGAATCCGATCGAAGGGGGGTCGAGAGAAAAGGACTCAAGCCCGCCACGAGAAGCAGACAGCAGAACAATGCTTCTCGAAACGTCGCAGGTCGAAGACTCCCTTTTTTTGTGCTGAAAACTTCAATCATTTCCTGACGTCAGAAACGGTTGTTCACGTTTTCCACTGATCTATAGAACTCTTTTTTTTGGCCATGTTCCGACCGGGATTCCGCCTCCTGTCCTCCCGACTATGGAATTGAATTCTAACGAGCCATCGTGGTATGATATTTTCCGAGTTTTCGGGGGAGACTGCAAATCAAGAATTTATTACGCCCTGAAGGAAAATTCGATTTCACGGAGGCTTTATCATGTTCAGACCACGACTCCTGCTTTGTTTCACCCTTCTCGCCGGTGTTCTGGCATTAACCAGCTGCCGGAACCGTCCCAGTCCGATTAAGAACGAGGAAGGAAAAACCTACAAAACCCAGATCGGTATGTACGTCGAGCACGGACGACATGAAACAACCAATTACGGTCGGGGCTGGCACCTGCCCGTCAATTCGACGGTCAAAATCCTCGACACGACCGCCCGAAGCATCACCGTCCAGGTCCCCGATCAAAACAAGAAATTTCAAATTATCAACCGGGAACGACACTCAAAGAAAAATATCAAAGAAATATTCAACCTGTACTTTGGAAAAAAGAAGGTTGATCTCTCCTCGTTTCCAGAGGACGTTCAGAAACACATCAAAAATGGTGAACTGAAGAAAGGGATGAGCAAAAAGGCCGCGCTTCTCGCCCGGGGGTATCCCCCTGCTCACCGGACCCCGTCCACGAAAAACGACGAGTGGATCTACTGGGACTCCCGCTGGACCAATTTCCGGGTTCACTTCAGTGACGACAAAATCTCGTCGATTCAGAGATAACGGAAAACCCGCTTCCCGGGGGCAATTGAAAACGGGGTATTTAGCAGCCTCCTAGCATGACAACGCGAGAAATCCGCACCCTCAGCATCTTTATTTCGGTGAAGGT
>CAZSFH010000077.1:0-11711 GCA_964606115.1 uncultured Planctomycetia bacterium
GGACCCTGGCGAGGCACAAGCGCTGGCTGTCGCAGCGGAAACCGCGGGCATGGTCGTGACTGACGACGGGGATGCACGGACAGTCGCCACTCGGCATGACATTTCACTAACCGGGTCGATCGGTCTGTTGGTTCGGTTCGTGGAAAACGACCGAATCACGACAGCGGTCGCGTCGATCATGGCCGGTAGCCTGTTTGCGGGGGTCAAGGAAAGTCCCGGCGAACGTATTTTATATAAGGGTCGAGCGTATAAAGTTTATCGCGGCATGGGTTCACTCGGCGCGATGGTCAAAGGAAGCAAGGATCGATATCGCCAGGAAAACAAGGAAATGGACGAAAACCTGATTCCGGAAGGCGTTGAGGGACGTGTTCCTTATAAGGGCCCCCTGGACGAACTCGTCTATCAACTCGTCGGCGGACTTCGGGCCGGCATGGGATATTGCGGAGCGGAAGACCTGGATACCCTTCAGCAAACCGCCGAATTTATACGTGTCACCTCTGCGGCCAACCGTGAAAGCCACCCTCATGACATCACCATCACCCGAGAAGCCCCGAACTATTCTCCCGAAATGAAAGAAGAGGAATAATCTCCCGTCAGATCGGACTTCTCAGAACATCGGACGTTGAGTCCTGTTTCCGGATGCAGCCTGTGATCGTTTCCTGATTAGAGAACCTCCCGTAGCTTGTCGTACAGCTCGTCGAGGCTCTGAGGGATCACCCGCGTGTTTCCCGTGACCGGCATAAAGTTGGTATCCCCTTCCCAGCGCGGAACCACATGGGCATGCAGGTGCTGCGGAATCCCCGCACCAGCCGCTTCACCGAGGTTAAACCCGATATTAAACCCGTCGGCATTCATCGTATCACGCACCACCCGGACATACCGCCTGATGTTTCCCATCACGGCCCCGTTCTCCGCCTCCGTGAGATCGGTCAGGTTCCCCACGTGGCGAATTGGAGCCACCAGTGCATGTCCGTTATTGTAGGGAAATTTGTTGAGCAGAATGACGGTCTGCTCCCCTTTCCGAAGCAGCTTGTGCTCCTTCCAGTCACCGCTTTCCGCCTCAACAGCATCACAGATAAAGCATCCCTCCGTGTACTCCTCTCGCGATAGGATGTAATCCATCCGCCACGGTGCCCAGATGATGTCCGATAGTTCCTGTTCATCCGTCATTGTTCTTTGACCACCCTGTAATTCGTGATCAGAAATACGGGGATTCGGATCTGATTCGTTTTTGTGAATCGACTGTTTCCCCGCGGCGATATGGACCAGGTCTTCCACAGCAAGCCGTCCACCTCCAGGATACGGTCCGAGGTCCGGAGGTTGGAAAGAGGCTTCAGCGAAATGATTTCATAATATGTATTTCGTTCTTTTTCACGCCCGACGAACGGGTTCTTGAGAAGAAACTGCTGCAGGTCCATAGGGACGTCAAGCTTTCCCTGATAGGGTCTCTGCTGGGGAACGGAAACCGGGGTTCCGCGGAGCCGGTACCAGTGTCCAAGAAACCGCGACGGTGCTTCGTTTTTCCTTAATAGTTTTGTGAGATCATGACCGGTACCCCGGACGCGATCCTCGACCTGTTCTGTCTGAAGACGGGATATAAAACCCAGAACTCGAGCCAGCAGTTGAAACTCCTTCTTCGGCGTCATGGGCTGTTCGTGGTTTTTCTGGATTCGACGGGTCAATTCACGATCGGTTTCCGTCAATCCGGTTGCTTCAAACGTACCCGGGACCTCATAGGGAGATGTGGTTTCGACCCCGCCGGTCCGGACCGTGTTACAGGAGGGAAGCAAAAACAACAGAACCATCGAACAGGAAATAAGAAATCGAACCGATTTCAACGTTAACCCCCGTTAAAACAAAGAACCATCATCCTCAGGTCGCTGAATCCTGGACCGGGATTTTCTCAATCGAGTCGGGGTTTTCACAGCTGGACAAGTCCCCGACGTCCGACTCACCCAGGTAGCGTGAACGGATCACACGGCGCATGATCTTGGCGCTACGAGTTTTCGGAAGCTCCGGGACGAACTCAACCACTTCCGGACGATCCACTTTTCCAAGACGCTCCGCCACGTGTTCCCGGATTTCCCGGGCAAGTTTCTCATCCGGCGTTACCTTGTCGGACGTGACAACAAATACCGCAATCGTTTCCCCTTTAATTTCGTGAGGAATACCGACCGCGGCGGACTCGATGACGGCCGGATGTTTCATCAGAGCTCCCTCGATCTCCGCCGGACCGACGCGCCGTCCCGCCACATTTATCGTATCGTCAGCTCGGCCGTGTAAAAACCAGTATCCATCTTCGTCCACCTTCGCCCAGTCTCCGTGGTTCCAGATGCCCTCCCATCGATCCCAGTACGCGTCCAGGTACGCTTCGTCGTTGTTCCAGAGGCTGCGGGTCATGGAGGGGGCCGGTTGTTTGCAGACGAGATACCCGAGTTCTTCACGAACCGAATTCCCATTTTCGTCGAACACGTCCACGTCCATGCCCGGCACCGGACCCCGCAGCGTACAGGGCTTGAGGCGATTAATGGGCAGTGGAGCAAGAAAGCATCCCATAATGTCCGTACCGCCCGAAATATTGATGATCGGACACTCGCCTCCTCCCGCATGGTTAAAATACCAGCGCCAGGAGGTTTCGTCCCACGGCTCGCCGGTTGAGCCGAGGATCCGGAGGGAATCGAGATCGTGTTTGTCCACCGGGTCCGTGCCGTATTCCATCAGCATCCGGATGGCCGTTGGCGAGATTCCAAACACACTCACTCCATGACGCTCAATCATTTGCCAGATTCGATCCGGCCCCGGATGATCAGGGGCTCCCTCGTACACGTAGATCGCACTCCCGGCATGATGCCCTCCGATGATCATCCACGGCCCCATCATCCAGCCGATATCGGAGTACCACCAGAACAGATCATCCGGCTTCATGTCGAACGAATAGGCAACCTCCGACGCCGCCTTAACGAGGGTACCGGCATGGCTGTGCACCGTGCCTTTCGGTGGACCGGTCGTCCCCGATGTATACAGAATCATGGCCGGATCCATCGCTTCCATGTGCTCCGCCTGGAACGAGGTGGACTGGCCGAAAATAAATTCATCCCAGAACTGGTCGCGGCCGTCCCGCATCGTGATGTCGTTGGTGTCGAGGCGCCGATAGACCACGACGTGCTCCACCGATTCCACGTCCTCAAGGGCTCGATCTAGATCCTCCTTGATCGACACCGGCTTACCACGTCGCACCCCCGCGTCCCCGGAAAACACCAGTTTCACACCGGCGTCGTTCAACCGGCTGGCAACAGCTTCCGGAGCAAATCCGGAAAAAATCGGCACCGCAATGGCTCCCAATTTCATAACGGCCAGCAGCTGGGCGACCACCTCGGGTACCATTGGCATGTAGATCGCCACCCGATCCCCACGTGAAATACCCAGTTCCCTCAGGCCGGAAGCCGTGCGATTCACGAGTTCCTGGAGATCACCGTAGGTCATCGTCCGGACGTCCCCGTCCTCCGATTCGAAGACCAGGCATGTTTCGTCCGCCCGGTCCCCGTCGGCGTGTTGATCGAGCGTGTTGTGGACAATGTTGGTGGTTCCTCCGACGAACCAGTCCGCCCAGGGGGCGCCGTCCGATACATCCAGCACTGTATCGTAGTCGTCGAAAAACGAAATCCCCAGATCCTCGATCACCGCCTCCCAGTACCACTCCACGTCCTCCGTGGATCGGTCAAGCAACTCCTGGTAGGAGTCGATCCCGTACGTTCGCATAAACCTTGTAATATTGGCCGACTCCACGAGTTCCTCCGACGGTTCCCAGACGATATCGTTCATGTCACGCTTCCGGAAATAACAGTAAGCAAGTCACGACACGATCCGTCATAAACACAGGACCTTGCATGATTATATTAACAGTTGCGCCTGTTTTACGAAAGGAGTATGCCGATGATCGTTTTGAACGTAGATCCATTTCATTCGTTTGAACACACAGATTCCCCGAGCAGAGAGAGAATGAAATCCGAATTGGATCCCTTTTACAGAACAGAAAGATGACTGAATCACATACGCCTCGAGCCGGGCAATCCCATCCATCAAATCAACAGCAGTCCCATGAAGAACATTACGAACAGGTGCAATATGACGAAGAACAGGCTTCGCAAGAGGAGGAAAGTGAAACGTCCCTTGAGCTCTGGCTGAGTATTTTTGGTTCCTCGGCGATGTTTCACGTACTTCTCCTGGCACTGCTCGCCATGCTCATCATCAGCAACCAGGAAGAAGAACAGAAACAGGTAGAAGTCATGCGAGCACCCCCCAAAGAAAAGATATCTTTCAAAAAGAAGAAGAAAAATCGGGACGTGACCTCTCCGGTCAAAAAAGAGGAAACGGTAGAAAAACCGAAAGTGGCCGAAAATCAATCCGATCGCCAGGAGGACGTCAATAAAAAATTTCAGGAGGATAAGGGTAAAAGCAAGGACTTTAAATCGGATGCCAACAATCAAGCCAAATCGTTCAACGCCGTGGTCGGAATCGGCGGCGGTGCTGGCGGAAATTTTGGCAAAGGCCGGGGGAGTAACCAGAACCTTGGAGAGCTCGGTACTAGTGTAGAAACCCAGAATCGGGTTCTCGACGCCCTGATCTGGCTGGCCAAACATCAGTCCTCCGACGGGCACTGGGACGTCTACGGTTACACCAATCAGTGCGAGGGAACGGTCTGTGAAAAGCTGGTCAGCAAAGATCACACCGACTACAACGTCGGCGTCACCGGCCTCGCCCTCCTCGCGTTCCTCGGTGCCGGTTACACCCATAAGGACACCGATGTCGTCCACGAAGGACGGAATTTCGGAAAAGTGGTTAAGAAAGCGCTTTTCTGGCTGAAAGAACAGCAGAACGCGGACGGGGCGTTCAGCACCGGCGGCTCCAAGCCCATGTACAACAACTCCCTTGCGGCCCTTGCCTACGCGGAGGCCTACGGGATGACCGGTGCTCCGATGCTCCGGGACATCGCCCAGCGAGGGGTGGACTACGTCCAGAAAGCACAGAACGAGGCACCGTCCGGCACCGGTTTCCTGGGCTGGCGGTACGAGCCCAACAGCGGGGACAACGATACGTCCGTTACGGGTTGGGCCGCCATGGCCATCAAATCGGGTGAAATTGCGGGTCTGGACGTGGCCGGCGCTTCGATGGACGGGGCCCTCAACTGGGTGGAGAAGGTCACCAACTCCGACTACTGGCTGGTGGGCTACCGGGACGTCAGCGACGCCGGGAAAAAGGTCGCCGCTCCCGGTAAGAACGAAAACTACAAGAACCATCCGTCCATGACCGCGATCGGTATGCTGGTACGGATGTTCGCCAACAAAGATCCGAACTCCGAACCGGTCAAGGGCGGTGCGAAAGCCATCATGGCGGACCTGCCGGAATGGAAGGACGCCGATCCGGACACACAGGATCATCCGGTGGATTACTACTACTGGTACTACGCCAGCCTCGCCCTGTACATGTACGCCGGTCCCGACAGTCCCAACGAAGGAAATGGCATGTGGAGCAAATGGAATTCGGCCATGAAAAAAGCAGTGGTGGGCAGTCAGGAAGGTTCCAAGGACGGTCACGAAAAAGGATCCTGGGATCCGATCAGTCGCTGGTCCTGGGAAGCCGGCCGCGTGTACGCGACGGCCCTGAACGCGCTGACCCTGGAGGTATACTACCGGTACAACAACGCCTTCATGGTCGGAAGCGGATCCGAGGAATAACTTCGTTTTGAACCCGAATCAATTTTTCACGTTCAAATTAATCGAGCCCCGGAGTCGGAATACCGTATGAACCCGGGAAATTCGGACCGAACACTGACTGATAGGAGATTTTTCATGGGAGCTCAGTTCATCTGCGGAACATGCATTCAAAGGCCCGATTCCGGAAATTTGCTCGGTTCCGGGTGCACCGGACGGCTGAATGAAGCCGGGATGAAGGCCTGGAAACCTTCGACTCCGTTTCGAGTTCTCCAATTTGGAGAATCAAGACGTGAACCTGTGGTTGAAACCTCATAAAAAATTGTGTTCAATGAACCTCTAAAGTGCATCTTATTAACAAAAGGTATGTCATGACTAATCAACGCAACCCTCGTTCCGGTCATTCGAACCAGCAAGGTGGACAGCATCAGGGACAGCCTCAAGGGGGACATCAGGGAGGTGGAGGACAGCGTCCTCCTCAGCAGGGGCAGGGACATGGCCAGCAGGGACCTCCGCCCGGTCAGGGTCAGGGAGGACAGCATCAGCAACAGCCGGGGCAGGGTCAGTATAATCAGCAACAGCAGCAGTACCAGGATCAATACTACGAAGAAGAATACTACGAGGAGCCTCCTGAAGAAGAAGAGGAGGAAGGGGAAACCTCACTTGAAATGTGGCTGAGCATTTTCGGTTCCTCGGCGCTGTTTCACGTGCTTCTCCTGGCGCTGCTCGCGATGTTGATCATCAGCAACCAGGAAGAAAAACAGAAAGAAGTTGAGGTGATGCGTGCGCCGAAGAAGAAAAAAATTGACTTCAAAAAAGAAAAGAAAAAACACAAGGTGGAATCTCCGGTCAAGAAAAAGAAAACGGTGAAAAACCCGAAAGTGGCTGAGAAACAATCCGACCACAACGAAGAAGATGTGAACAAGAAATTTAATGAGGACCAGGGAGAAAGTAAAGACTTCAAATCCGACGCCAACCTGCAATCCAAATCATTCAACGCCACCATCGGCCTCGGTGGCGGCGCCGGTGGAGACTTTGGAAAAGGTCGGGGTGGTAATGAGAACCTCGGTGCTCTCGGCGGAAGCGGTGCCACCCAGAACGCGGTACTCGACGCCCTGATCTGGCTGGCCAAACATCAGTCCTCCGACGGGCACTGGGACGTCTACGGTTACACCAATCAGTGCGAGGGAACGGTCTGTGAAAAGCTGGTCAGCAAAGATCACACCGACTACAACGTCGGCGTCACCGGCCTCGCCCTCCTCGCGTTCCTCGGTGCCGGTTACACCCATAAGGACACCGATGTCGTCCACGAAGGACGGAATTTCGGAAAAGTGGTTAAGAAAGCGCTTTTCTGGCTGAAAGAACAGCAGAACGCGGACGGGGCGTTCAGCACCGGCGGCTCCAAGCCCATGTACAACAACTCCCTTGCGGCCCTTGCCTACGCGGAGGCCTACGGGATGACCGGTGCTCCGATGCTCCGGGACATCGCCCAGCGAGGGGTGGACTACGTCCAGAAAGCACAGAACGAGGCACCGTCCGGCACCGGTTTCCTGGGCTGGCGGTACGAGCCCAACAGCGGGGACAACGATACGTCCGTTACGGGTTGGGCCGCCATGGCCATCAAATCGGGTGAAATTGCGGGTCTGGACGTGGCCGGCGCTTCGATGGACGGGGCCCTCAACTGGGTGGAGAAGGTCACCAACTCCGACTACTGGCTGGTGGGCTACCGGGACGTCAGCGACGCCGGGAAAAAGGTCGCCGCTCCCGGTAAGAACGAAAACTACAAGAACCATCCGTCCATGACCGCGATCGGTATGCTGGTACGGATGTTCGCCAACAAAGATCCGAACTCCGAACCGGTCAAGGGCGGTGCGAAAGCCATCATGGCGGACCTGCCGGAATGGAAGGACGCCGATCCGGACACACAGGATCATCCGGTGGATTACTACTACTGGTACTACGCCAGCCTCGCCCTGTACATGTACGCCGGTCCCGACAGTCCCAACGAAGGAAATGGCATGTGGAGCAAATGGAATTCGGCCATGAAAAAAGCAGTGGTGGGCAGTCAGGAAGGTTCCAAGGACGGTCACGAAAAAGGATCCTGGGATCCGATCAGTCGCTGGTCCTGGGAAGCCGGCCGCGTGTACGCGACGGCCCTGAACGCGCTGACCCTGGAGGTATACTACCGGTACAACAACGCCTTCATGGTCGGAAGCGGATCGGACAAAGAATAACTCCATAGCGGGCGTTTCCGATTTGAACTGGTTCTGGGCGTACCCGTCCTGGCTGTGGGCGCTGGTCCTCCTGCCCTTCTACTTTGTTCTACTTCTCCTGACCCTGGCCTACAGGGATCAATCCATACCAGATCTGCGCGTCTGGCGGAACGTCCGGAACCGATCATCTTCTGAGAGAACCGGCATGCCGGCTCCCCTGTACTGGCTGTCGGCTTTTCTCCTGACTCTTCTGCTGACCGGCATGATCGGTTCACTGGCGGATCCTGTGCTGGTAAGGAAGACTGGAACTGCTCCGGAGCTTCACTTCTTTGTTGATCTCTCCGCGAGTATGAAAACGGTCGAACCGGACGGACGAACTCGTTTTCAACACGCCCTCGAACGCCTTGAAAAACTTGCCGAGCGGACGCCCCCGGATACCACATGGCACCTCACTCTGCTAAAACAGTCCGTGAAAACCCACCGGGGGCCTCCCTCGTCCATGATCGACGAACTTTCCCGCCACATCCCCACGGACCTGTCGTTCGAACGTTCGCTGTCAAACACCATCGATCGTCTTCAGGGCAAAACGTCGGATCATGCTTTTATTATTTCCGATCGCTGGCCGTACAGCTCCGTCCGCCCCTCCTCCACGGACCTCGAACTGCTGGAAATCGGCTCACCCCGTAAAAACGTCGGAATTCTCTCTCTGTACGGTGAATTAAAGAACAATACGCTCTCTCTGTTCGCACGAATTGGATGTTTCGGTGGCGGCTCAAGGGAATTTCAACTTTCGCTGATCGATTCCAGGAAAAACATTCGGACATCCAGATCGGTCAAGATGGAACCCGGACAGCCGGTCTCCATTACGCTGACGATTAAAAACTGGAAGGGAACAACCGGTCGGATCCAGATCGAGGGGATCAAAAAGGACGCGTTGACCGCGGACAATCAAGCGTGGTTTTCCACTCCAGCCCCCTATCGGACGCGAGTTCGGATTAGAGGGAAGCAAAGAGAGGACGTTCGACGTTTTCTGAACACGCTCACCGGTGCCGTCCCCGCGTCTGACCGTGCCGACGCAGACCTGTTCTACAGATCCCCGAAATCGGTAACTGAACACCTCTGGGCGGACGACGTAAATCGTCCCACCGTCGTGGTGAATCCCGAGCTGCATTCATCTTTGCTCAATCTTACACATCGCCCCAAGAAGACCGTACTCGTACCATCTCCTTCTCACGAAATTACCGCTGACCTTCCCCTGACGGACGTGACCTTCCGGAGCACCCTCTTATTAAAGGACGGCTCTCGGGATCCCTCCTCCATCACTCCTCTACTCCGGAACCCTGACGGGTTGCTTTCCTTCATTACTCGGAAAGACCACCCCGTAATCTGGTTTCTCGGGGATCCGTTTCCATTCTCGCCTCCGGATGAACGACATACCACATGGCCAGTGGATCCCGATCAGGTCCCGTCTTTCCTGATGTTCTGGGAAAATACCTTTGAATACATTAGCCCCTGGATTCTGCGTCGCCGAGGTGATCTGGTGTACTGGACGACCGGTTCTACCCCCGTTCGTCCCGACCGTTTCCCCCAGCAGAAATCCGGCGCACAGATCCGGACGGATCGGACCGGGCTTTCAATGTTCTCCCGCTCCGGACATTCCGGGCCCGTTCCGATCAACTTGCTTTCCACATCCGAATCTGACACGACGACGCCGAACGAATCCAACGACTGGACCTCGACCCTTCCCGACGTCGGCCCCAAAAAAATCCAGACGTCTCTTTCCTTTTATCTAAACTCGTTCCTTCTCGGTTTATTCATCACATCACTGGTCATCCTGGGCGTATTCCACTCGAGACCCCGTTAATGGCTTTTCCGGAGAGCCTTCATTTTATCACCGGGTTACGAACAAACTGTGGAGATGGATCTTCCCGAAATTGAACCCGGTCCCGTTCTTTCCCGTTTACGTTAATGGACGAGGAAACCAGGTCCACCGGGTTTAAGAGACCTCCCGGAGGACAATCTCCTGTTGCTACATTTTCGGATCCCGTACAACGATCAAGAAGATCTCACATGATGAAAAACACCAATAAACCGTCACACCCGCACCAAAAAGATGCCCTGTATGAGGAAACCCACCCTGAGGGACCAGGCGCCGAAGAAGAACCGGACGCATCCCTGGAAAAATGGATGAGTATCGTCGGTTCATCCACGCTGTTTCACGTTCTTATTCTGATTTTTCTGGGCATGCTCATGATTTCTTCCAGAAATGATCGGAAGGAACAAATTGAAATATCTCCGGCTACCAGGAAGGAAACGCTTGATTTCGAGAAAGAGGTTCCGGAGATAAATCAGCAAGTTGATCAAAATACAACGGACGACAGCCCAACGGTATCTGACCATCCATCGAAACAGCCCAACGATGACGCCCGAATCAACTCGGATCACAACGCGGGAGAGAGCAAAAATTTCATCAGCAGTGCTGATCTGAACGCCGAGTCTTTTGAGAACGTTGTCGGGATACAGGGAAACCCCGGGGGCGACTTTGGCACAAGGGGAAACGGAACCCGGGGGACCGGGACCGGGGACGGTCCAGGGGGAAAAGATGAATGGAATGCAGTCATTGAAGCCCTCAAATGGCTCGCCCGACACCAGTCCCCGGATGGACACTGGGACCTCCACGAGTACACGAAACAGTGCGGGGACACCGTCTGCGAGAAACTCGTAGACAGTAAACACGCTGAATACAACGTCGGCGTTACCGGACTGGCTCTTCTTGCATTTCTTGGGGCAGGATTCACCCATCAAAGCCCGAACAAAATCAAAGGTTTTGATTTTGCAAACGTGGTAAAGAAAGGATTGTTCTGGTTAAAAGAACAGCAGAACGATGAGGGGGCCTTTCGTTCCGGAGGGAGTAAACCGATGTATAACCATTCACTTGCCACCCTCGCCTACGCGGAAGCGTATGGAATGACCGGGGCTCCGATGCTCCGGGAGATTGCTCAGCGTGGAATCGACTATCTTCAAAATGCTCAGAACGAAGCTCCATCCGGAACCGGGTACCTGGGCTGGAGGTATGAACCGAACAGCGGAGACAACGACACGTCGGTCACCGGCTGGGCAAGCATGGCCCTTAAATCCGCCCGGATTGCCGGTCTTGAAACTTCCGGATCAAGCATGCTCGGCGCTCTTAACTGGGTTAAGAAGGTTACCAATTCGAAATACGGTCTGACCGGTTATCGGAGCTCTGAAGACGCGGGTCGGCTGGTGGCGGTTCGCGGCAAAAACGATCACTATAAAAATCATCCCTCCATGACCGCGATTGGCATGCTGATCCGGATGTTTGTTAATAAGGATCCGGATTCAAAATCACTGAAGAAAGGAGCTAAAGCTCTCATGAGCGATCTACCGAAATGGAAGGACGCCGATCCGGATACACAGAATCACCCGGTTGATTACTACTACTGGTATTACGCAAGCCTGGCAATGTATATGTACGCCGGACCGGACAGTCCAAATGCGAAAAACGGCATGTGGGACACCTGGAACCCGGCGATGAAAACAGCTGTACTGCACAGCCAGGAAACGGAACAGGATGGAGATGAACACGGATCCTGGGATCCGATCAGTCGCTGGTCCTGGGAAGCCGGTCGCGTCTACGCCACCGCGTTAAATGCTCTGACGCTCGAAGTTTACTACCGATATGATAATGCATTTATGGTGAACGAGAACTAGCATGACAACGCGAGAAATCCGCACCCTCAGCATCTTTATTTCGGTGAAGGTCACG
>CAZSFH010000078.1:0-3194 GCA_964606115.1 uncultured Planctomycetia bacterium
CTGCGGCGTCCAAAATATCAAAAAAGCAACGCCAAGTTGCTTTTTTGAATTATCATTGACTACGTCTTCCTCAGAAACCCGCTTTTAATGGGGTTTCTTCCGGTCGAACTCCTTGCAGACCACTCGCTGAGATCTCACTGAGTGCACGCATCCTTTTCAGATCCGGTCTATTTATTCCTTTCTCGTATCCTCCTCCGGGTCCACGACAACCAACCGGGGATGAAACGGATATTTCCCTCGCATGGCATTCTTCCGAACCGGATCCTCGCCTTTGATGCTGAAAACGAACGCCACGATGTACAGCTTGCCGTCGGGGCCGACGGACATGCTCTGAGACTCATTCACCCGGCGCCCTTTCTCCACTACGATCGGACCGTGATGGGTGAACTCCCCGCTGTCCAGATCGTAGCTGGTCAGGTGCGCCTCTCCTCCCCAGCCGGTGTACGGCGTGTAGTAGGCGGTTCGATCGTGAATGACAAGGGTGCAGGCCGGGTGCCGGTTTCCGTACCGCCGCGGAATGTCCGGTCGCATGTCGTCGTGCACGACCTCCAGCTTCGCTTCCGTACCGTCGTCCGACGGGGGAACAAATTTGCAGAGGGCCCCGTCAAAACTTCGGATAAAATAGATGCACTGGTCTTCCTCGTTCCAGCGCGTCATCATCCCCGCGTGATTCCTCCACTCTTTTTGAATTTCGTCCCCGCCATTTTTGACGTCATCGGGTACGGGCATGGTCACGTCCAGGGTCCGGATTTTCCCCGTCGCCGGGTCATACTCCCACACCGAGCTATGGGGCGGACGAAATCCATAAACCGTTCCCCCGTGTCCGGGTGGAACCATCAGCGTCAGCGCTCTCGGCCATTCCTTGTCGGATCCGTGCCAGGGAAAACCGAGAATGCGTTCGTTTGTGGTCTCCGGATCAAAGACGGAAAATAATCCGTCCTGATTGGTATGCCCGTAGAGGAGGTTTCGCTTTCGATCGTATCCGACGGTAATCAATCCGTCCCGGGTGACCGATCGGCCGAGGCTCTTCACGTTTCCGGTTTTTTTGTTGATGCGGATCCAGTAGCCACCGGGGTGCGGAATTTTGTACGTGGCGTGCCCGCCGGTGGTCCCGCAGTAAATATACTTCCCCGACTCGAACATCCGGGAATGAATCTTATCCTGAGTCGGAACGTCCAGGTCAGTATGGCCGGTCACCTTCCCGAGATCCGCGAGGTGTTCGATCTTCTTTTCGTCCGGGAGAAACCGGAAAACCTGAGCGTGTTTGGTTTTGTCGTGCGTGCTGACGCTGAAATAAACGTTCCCGTCGCTCGCGTAAAGACTTCCCTCCCACTGACCATCGAGAAACGGCCATTTTTTCAGGTCGTAACTCGTGCCGGCGACATGCCGTTGTTTTCGCTCCTCGTCCGTAAATCGCTTTTTGTACGCATTCGGTTCCCATCGGGTGAGCGGTGGTTTGCCCTGCACGATCCCCCGCGAATTCAGGAAACGGTCCGTCATCTTCATCGTCTCGAACATCGGCGTCTTATATCGGCGAAGGGCAAACGCGTGCTGCCAGCCCTCCTTGAGGTGAAGCGTGACCTCATTGCCCGCCTCCCGCATCTTCTCGGTGAACCGCTGAATCTGATCCTGGGGAACAACGTTGTCCTTTTTGCCGTGAACCAGCAGCGTCGGGGGAAGATTTTTTTGAACGTGTTCGATCGGTGAGATCATCTGTGCCCGTTCTTTCCAGCTCTCACCCTCCAGCGAGTCCGAGGAGGGAACGGCGGCGTGCTTCGCCGACATCCAGTGAAGCGCGGGCAGGTCAAGAACCGGATTGTAAAGCACCAGCGCCGCGGGCTGGAACGGAAGGGGACGAAACGGATCGGACGAGGGCTTCAGAACCATGGAAGCCGCGAGGTGACCGCCCGCGGATTCGCCGAGCAGGGCGATACTGGATCGGTCGATTCCGAGCCGATCCGCGGTGCCGTACACGTACTGCAGAGCGTCCCGGCAGTCACGCATCGTGTCCATGATGCCGACGCCGGCGTTCTGATCAACAAGTCGATATTCCACGTTCACCGCCACCAGTCCACGCTCGGCCCAGTAACGAGCATGAGGGGCAAGCAGCTGACGATCGCCCCCTTCCCAGCCACCTCCGTGAAACAGGACGATGGCCGGATACGTTTTTTTGTCCGGGTCGTAATTTTTCGGCGTGAAAATATTGAGTTTCAGCGTGCGATCTCCCACCTTCTTGTACTGTTTCTGTTGATCGGGAAGATGCCGCTGTGTGACGTCGAACAGTGAAATTTCATCCGCATCGGCCTGAGCGGACAGGACGAAGACGAAGAGGGTCAGAATGGAAAAAAGAACGCTGTTTCGGCTGAACATCGTAGGACGTTGAAATGAAAGGAACATGTGGCACCCACCTCCAGCGGAACAAAAACATTGCATGAAAACGAATTCTGTTACATCACGAAAACAGCTTCGCGTATTTCCGGACCACGTCCGCGTACGCGTCGGAGTCGATCAGTTCATCAAACTCATCGAAGTCCATCAGATCCTCACTTCGAGTGGAACCTTCCGATTTGAGCGTCCGATACATCTGTTTGAGACGACGAGCCGCACTGAAAATAGCGGCAAGCGGATATACGACGACGTCGAACCCGATCTCCTCCAGTTCCTCGGCTTCCAGGTACGGCGTCTTGCCCCCTTCGATCATGTTCGCGAACGTGGGGGCGTCGAGTCCCTTCGCAATGGTTTCCAGTTCCTCCCGGGACTCCGGCGCTTCCACGAATAGAATATCCCCGCCGGCCTCCCGAAACAGGGTCGCCCGATCCATTGCTTCCTTTAGCCCGAGCGGCTCCCGGGCATCCGTTCGGGCGATAATCACGAGATCGTTCTCGTGCTCGTCCCGGACGTCGGCCGCGGCACGAATCCGGCGCGCATGCTCCTCGGCCTCGATCACCCGTTTCTCATCCAGGTGCCCGCACTTTTTAGGCCATTCCTGATCCTCGAGAATCACCCCCGCGATCCCCGCTTCCAGGCAATCTTCAATCGTCCGCCGCACGTTCAGGACGTTCCCGTAGCCCGTGTCCATGTCCGCGACAAGGGGGACGTCGATCGCCTCCGCGATGGGGCCGACCGCACCTATGTTTTCTCCCCGTTCCATGAATCCCATGTCGTCGAGGGAATCCACGACATCATCTTCCGGG
>CAZSFH010000078.1:3204-7110 GCA_964606115.1 uncultured Planctomycetia bacterium
GTCCATGTCCGCCACCAGCGCAACGTCCAGGGCCTCGGCGATCGGCGCGACCGCCCGCAGGTTCTCTCCCCGTTCCATAAAACCCATGTCGGGATACCCGAGACGGGTGACGGAAATACTGAAACCCGACGTGAAGACCGCGTCGAACCCCGCGTCCTCGGCCAGAAGTGCCGACATCACGTCGTACGCTCCGGGGAAGACCGTGATCCCGGACCCTTCAATTTCTCGCCGCAATCGTTGACCGCTTTTCATTTCTCTCGTCGTCATCAAGATAACAGGTAATATGGTTTTATGCCGGAATTAACCGTTTGACAGGTCAATGGTTCCCACCTCCATCCGGGCAACAGCCTATGCCACCTCTATGTATATTTTTACCGATCTGGGTGTCCTGTACAATAGACCCCCAATTCATCGCAAAAACAAATTTCGGTTTTAAAATCGGTAGAAACCCGTTCCGAACCGGAGGTAAAGACCGATCCGAAACTGACCCAAAAGAGTGTTTGTCCTTTTTTCGACGACATGAACAACACAAACGTGCACGCCAAAAAGACATTTGTTTCACGAACGCTTCCGTGGAGCTTTCTTTTTTTGATGAGCATGCTCTGCTTCCTTGCCGCCGAAGAACGCAAAGGTCTGGTCGGTCAGCTTTACAAAATGAACCGGGTTCCGGTGTTTCAGGAGAAGCTGTCCGGGAAACCACAGATCGTTCGCGTGACGGAATCCCTTCAACTTCAAAATCTCGGCGGCTGGCGCCACAACCAGTTCGTGTACATCCGCTGGCAGGGCCGCATTCAGGTCGACCGTGCGGGATCGTACACGTTTCACGTCCGCTCCGACGATGGCGCGCGAATTCGAATCGACGGGGAGACCGTCGTGAAAACGCAGGAACTGCACAAGATTTCGTCGGCGTCCGGTACAATTCAGCTGACGGCCGGTTCCCATCCGATCGAAGTGGACTATTTCCAGGGAACCGGCTCCACGGGACTGAAGGTGTCCTGGACCCCGCCCGGCGCTTCGAAACAGCCCATCCCCTCGTCGGCTCTCTTCCACGATTCCTCTGCCGGGAAGATGGAGACCAAACGCCTGGAGCGAAAACGTCCGTTCACGCCGGCCCGGGAGATGCAGTTCGGGCCCTACCTCTCCGTCACCACGGACGTCGTACCGAACAACTGGGCCTATAAGGCCAAGATCGCCGATCTCAAGAAAACACCTTCCAACACGCGCCTCGTGCCCGGAGGCATGGCGTTCGACTCGGATCTGCTCCGGTTCGCCGGGGGCTGGACCGGCGGACTGCTGGACTGGAAGGGACTCGAATTCAAAATCGGCACGCCGGATCAGCCCCGTCCCGTCAATCCTCCGGATTTCGTCACCCCGCAGAAGCCCGGCTGGAGCCGCTCAGGGAACTTTTCGGATCCTCGAGAACTCCCGCACGGACCCCTTCCGAAATCATGGGGAGAGTATAAAGGGCTCTACCTCCATAAAAAGAATGTTGTCTTCTCGTATCGAGCCGGGAATTGTGAGATTCTTGATGCCCCTTCCCTGGAGTCACGCCAGTCAAATGACATGACCGTGTACGCTCGCACGCTGCACCTCGGTCCGACCCGGGACTCTCTGAAACACCTGATCGCTGAAGGAAACGCTCCGGGTCAGGCCAAGCAGATCAATCCATCCGTAATCGCAGCGGTACCATACCGTCATCAATCTGTTTTCGCTGCACTGAAGGGGTCACAGGAAAACCTATCCCTGACCGTCGAAAAGAATCGAATTCTTTTGAACGTCGAACCGTCCGAAAAGACACGTTCCGTCAAAATACTGATCTGGCGCGGACCGCTCAAGCACCGGTCGAAATTTGAATCGTTCGTGCAGTCCACCGCCAAACCGGTCGATCTGAAGAAGTGGATCGGCGGTGGCCCCGAACGCTGGTCGAAGACGAGTACGGAAACGGTACGCAGGGGATCCGACGAGAAATCCTTTACGCTCGATACCATTCCCATCCCGCGTCGAAATCCGTACGATTCATGGATGCGGACGGCGGCGTTTGATTTTTTTCCGGACGGAAACCGGGCGGCCGTTTCCACCTGGAACGGCGACGTCTGGATCGTTTCCGGGATCGGAAACAACATGAAAAAGGTGACGTGGGACCGGGTCGCCACCGGTCTGCATCAACCCCTCGGGCTAAAAATCGTCGACGGAACGATCTACACGGCCGGTCGCGATCAAATCACGCGTCTGCACGATCTAAACGGGGACGGGGAATACGATTTTTATGAGAGTTTTAATGATGATCTGCAGGCAACGAAGAATTTTCACGAGTTCGTCTTCGGGCTGCAGACTGACAGTAAGGGAAACTTTTACTTTACCCGGGGCGGGCCCGTTGCCCCCGGGGGACGGGGCTTCAAAAAAGTCGTTCCCCATCACGGCAACGTCATGCGTCTGTCGCCCGACGGCAACCGTCTTGAAATTTTTGCCTCCGGGTTTCGAGCGCCGCTGGGGCTGGGAGTCGGGCCGGACGATCGTGTGACCGTCGGGGTCCAGGAGGGCACGTATGTTCCCAACTCGGGCATTTACTCCTTCCGGCGAAAAGGCGGATACGCATCAGTTCCACCCACGGCGAACGTCAAGCCTCCTTCCGACGGTTACAGCGACCCCCTCTGCTGGATTCCCCACGAGGTCGATAATTCGTCGGCCGGCCAGACCTGGGTCACCACCGATCAGTGGGGGCCGTTTCAGGGGAAGATGCTTCACTTTTCCTACGGAAAATCCAGGATGTTCCTGGTGATGAAGGATCCGGATCAGCACCAGGCCGCTGTGGTTCGTTTCCCGCTCCGGTTTCGTTCGGGGGTTCTCCGTGGACGCTTTCACCCGAAGACCGGACAACTTTACACGGTCGGCCTGAGAGGATGGCAAACAAACGCCCGCCGGACGGGCGGATTTCAGCGCGTCCGGTTCACCGGCAAACCGGTGAACATGCCGGAATCCGTGGATGTCCTGAAAAACGGCCTGTCCGTACAATTCACCCGGCCTCTGAATCGAAACACGGCCGAAGACGTCCGCAATTACATAATGAAAATATGGAACGTCCGATGGTCGAAATCGTACGGTTCCGATCAATATCGTGTGACCAATCCGTACAAAAAAGGAAAAGACACGCTACAGGTCACGGACGCCCGCCTGCTGGACGATCATCGCACCGTTCAGCTGACCATTCCCGATCTTCAGGAGTGCACCAATTACCATCTTCAGTTCCGCCTGAAAACCCGGGACGATCAGCGCATCACGCCGAACAACATTTACGGAACCATCAATAAACTCCCGGAACAATGACGGACCAGGACACCAGGGATGAAAAATCGGCATTTCTCCGCGCGTCGTGGATTAACGTCGCTGGGAACAGCCTGAAAATTCTGCTTGAGGCCGCTACAGGTCTTTACTTCGGCAGTCTCTCGCTGCTGGCCGACGCCGCCCACTCCGTCGCGGATCTGCTCGCAAGCGCCGTGGTGCTGATCTGGGGCCAGCTCTACTATCGAAAACCCGATAAAAATCATCCGCACGGCCACAAACGCATCGAACCGCTCACCGCGCTCTTCGTCGGAACCGTCCTGATTCTGATCGGTGGAAAATTTCTGTACGACTCCGGGGACACGCTTCTTCACGGAACCGATGCCATTTATAGCCCCCTTCTGTTTGTCGCGCTGGGTGCGGGTGCCGCCACGATGCTGGGGGTGTACCTGTGTACGATACGGATTAATCGGAACCTGAACCTGCCGAGCCTCGCCGCCCTCGCCAAGGACCGCGTTCGTTCGGGACTGAACGATTCCTCCGGCCTGCATTTCGGTGAATCCCCTATCCGACTCCCGGCACTCGCCGTTTATACACACCTGATTCGGTGGGCAGTCGTTATTGTAC
>CAZSFH010000078.1:7120-11647 GCA_964606115.1 uncultured Planctomycetia bacterium
TACGTCGATGGCGGCAATGATCGGAATTATCGGGCTGAGTATCGAGCAGCCCTGGCTCGACCCGGCCGCCGCGGGCCTCGTGAGCTTAATTATGATCTACGAGGGCATTCAGATCGGTTATGAGAATATTAATTATCTCACCGGCACCGCTCCGCCCGAAGAAAAACAGAAGGAAATCCAGGACGCCCTTCGATCCCACCCGGAGGTTCGGGGACTGCACGATTTTAAATGTTTTTACACCGGTCCGGTTATCGAAGTGGAAACACACGTGGAAGTCGACGGTGATCTGAACCTGCACGAAGCCCATGATATTGAAGAAGAGCTCCTGACACGGGTCCGTTCCATCGACAACATCTACGACGTTCACCTTCACCTGGACCCCGCGGGCATCGGGGAATGGAAAGAAGCCCGGGAGCCCGAGCACAGCGAATCCAGGACCTCTGGCGAACATGAGCAAAACAGAACATCCCCTTCGAACGGAGGGTGACAAGGAACGGATTCTCGTCCGTGTATGGTGTGATTCCGCAGTTGAATAATTCCGGTCAACCGGAGTACAATGGATTAGTTAGACCCGGTCTGAAAAGGTGATTGACGTTCAGAAACCGACGATATCAAGCGTCTGTTGTAGTGTACGGAGCGAAGCGGAGTGCACGTTGTTATTCAACACCACGGGAAAGACCTGCTGGATGGAGCGTTTGCGTTCGTGGAAAGTTCACCGTTTGAACTTGTTGTTTTTTCTCCTTTCGAAACGTATTTTCCGGAGGAAAACAATGTTTCGCTCGATGACCTGCTCTCTCGTCCTCACCGTGCTTCTGTCAGCCGCGCCGGGAGGTTGCTCCGAAAAAAAATACCGGCGAGCCCAGGACACGACCGAAATTGATTACTACACCACGAACCTGAAATTCGAACAACGTGATGCGAATCAGCTTCACAACGAGATCCGAGGTGCCCTGCTGAGTTCGTCGATCGTGGAACAGTGGAACCAATCGGCCCGCACCGGGACGCCGCCCAGGGTCGCCGTCTTTCCAGTCGAAAACCACACGTCGGAACAGATCCGGTCACAGCTCGACACCCTCCCTTCGAAGTTCGACACCGACCTCGTCAACGAGACGTCCGCCGAGGTGGTCCCTCACAAGCAGCTGAAGAAACGGATTGAGAAGGACAGGGAAAAAAGGAAATCCAGCGTCTTCGACAAAAACCGCCTGATCGAAAACGCCCGGCAGTTCGGCGCGCAGTATTTGATCACCGGTAACGTTCGCGACGTCACCGAACGGGTGATGGCGTGCGGCGCGTGCACTATTTTTTATCCATCCAGGTTATCAAGGTTAAAACGGGAACGGTCGAATTCCAGCACGAGGCATCGGTGACCAAAGCCCCAATGTAAATTGGAATCGCCCGTGGTTTGTCCGGGGCAAATGATGATCCTCCCAGCATATTTTTATCGGAACATGAAGCATGCGGAGAAAAGGAAATTGAAAGGTCTCGGAATGCCGGTCGTCCCGCTTCTGAAAAAACAACTGGACGCAGATCATCCTCAACTAAGATCCACCGCACGAAAGCTGATCCGTGAAATCGATCGGACTCATCTGATCGAAAAATACTGCTCCTCGCCCGATCAATCGTCCGTTGACTAAGTTCTCGCATGACGGCGGCATGAACCAACCCGATGAGTTGAGATTTCAGGGTGGATCGGGGTATACTTTCGGCTCTTCGGGGGGAACGACAGGTCCGGATCCGCAACCTCTTTTTCACACTCTTTTTAAAAAAAGAATTATGCTCAAACGATATCGATCCTACCTCTTGTTCATCCTGCTGTTTTCCTTCATCTGCGTTCTTCCGGTGCGCGCACAGGTGCTGGACGATACACCAAACCAGCCGATTCCGGTCATCTATGACACCGACCTCGGCGAGGACATCGACGACGCCTGGGCCCTGTCCTTCGTCGCCCGGTCCCCCGAGCTGGACCTTCAGCTGGTGACCACCGGATTCGGTCACGCGAAACCGAAAGCAAAGATCGCCGCGAAGATTCTGAAAAGCGTCGGTCGCTCCGACGTGCCGATCGCCGTCGGAAAATCCACGGGTACCTGGCCCCCGAAATACATTGACTGGGCCAGCGACGTCGACCTTTCGTCGTATCCGGGAGGCGTATACCAGAACGGCATCGAACGAATGGTCAACACCATCATGAACCACCCGGCCGACCGGCTCAAGCTGATTGCCGTGGGAGGACTCCAGAACGTCTCCGCCGCGCTCAAAAAACAACCCGACATCGTCAACCACGTGGATGAACTGGTGGCCATGTCCGGCAGTGTCTTCAAGGGATACGGTGGCAAAGCCAAACCGGATGCGGAGAGCAACGTGGCCGTGGAAGTCAAGCCGGCCAGGGCTGTCTACAGTGCGGACTGGAACCGCTTCACCATCGCCCCCCTCGACACCGCGGGCCTGGTGAAGCTCACGGATGAACGGTACGGCCACGTGCTTCAAAGCGAGGATCCGGCCGCCCGGGCGCTCATGGAAGCGTATCCCGTTTTCGTGGAAAACGCGGACTGGGCGGACGAAGACCCGCAGGTCGAGAGCTCCACCCTGTACGACACGGTGGCGGCCTATCTGGCGTATTCAAGTAAATTCACCCGTGTCGAAACGTTTCCCCTCCGCATCACCGACGAAGGAAAGACGGTTGTGGACGAGGAAAACGGACATCCCGTCAGGGTGGCGATCGACTGGAAGGACATGGACGCCTTCAAGGACCTGCTCGTGAATCGACTCACCGGATCCCTGCCGGAAGACGGTACGGAAATCGCCGTCGAACGGGTGACGGCAAGCACAAATCGGCGCTCGGAACGAAACGTGATCGACGGGACCGTTTCGAACAAATCCTACTGGGACGCTCCCACCCGCGATCAGGAGCAGTGGCTCGAATTCAGATTCCGTGAGCACCGAACCCTGAAAAAAGTGGACGTCGCGTTTCCGCGCGGCGAAACGTATCAGGAACACTTCACCGTGCAGGTGCCCGCCGAAAAGGGGAAATGGAAAACCATCCTCGACGCTTCGTCCTCCGGAGAGTCCACGGAGGTTGAGTCCTTCCAGCTGGACGAAGTGACCTCGGATCGGGTGCGCATCAACTTTACCGGAAACGGAACGCTGCATCCGACCATGGTCAGTGAGGTTCGATTCACCGGCCGGCGGCCGCCGATTCCGGTCCTCTTCGATACCGACCTCGGCGAGGACATCGACGACGCCTGGGCCCTGTCTCAGGTCGTTCGTTCCCCGGAGCTGAAGCTTAAACTGGTTTCGGTCGGGTTCGGAAACGCCGACGAAAAGGCGAAATTGGCGGCCAAACAGCTCGAGAAACTCGGGCGAGCCGACGTGCCCATCGCGATCGGCAAAGCAACCGGCAGCTGGGACCCGAAATACCTCTCCTGGGCGAAGGACTACGATCTGTCCTCCTACCCGGGCAACATCCACGAAAACGGCATTCAAAAGATCATCGACACCATCCGGTCGGACGCCACCGGAAACCTGAAAATCATCGCGGTGGGACCCGTGCAGAACCTCGCCGAGGCGATGAAACGACAGCCGGAAATCGTCGAGCAGGTGGACGAAGTGGTGGCCATGTCCGGAAGCGTGTTCCGGGGATACGGCGGATCCCCCGAACCCGACGCGGAAAGCAATGCCCGCGTCGAAGTGGAAGCAACCCGAAAGGTCTTTCGCGCGAACTGGCCGGTGACCATCGCTCCGACGGACACCGCCTCCCTCGTCAAGCTGACGGGCAAAAGATATCAGCACCTCACGCAACACGACAACCCGGGCGTTCAGGCGCTGCTCGACGCGTACAAAACGTACGTCGACGGGAAGGAGGATTACCACTCCGACCCATCGATCGAAAGCTCCACACTGTACGATACCACCGCGGTTCACCTCGCTTACTCCCGGTCGTACCTTCGGACGATCAACCTCCCGATCCGCGTGGACGACGAGGGATACACCCGCCTGGACCTCGAAAACGGTTCACCCGTGAACGTCGCCGTATCCTGGTCGGATCGAAATGCCTTCGAAAACCTCCTCGCCGAACGTTTAACCGGGGACCAACCCGACCACGGGTGGCCGCTGAGGGTGCGAAAGGTCGAGGCAAGTATCAACCAGCATCAAAAACGGGCTGTTCTCGGTAACGGGTCGTCCGGCGACTCGTTCTGGAGCACGGGAACGGGACCTCGGAATCAGTGGCTTACCTTCAAACTATCGTCGACCGCGAACGTCCAGGGGGTCGGTCTCTCGTTCCACGACGACAAACGCCGGGAGACCACCGTTCACATCCAGGTGTCAAACGACGAACAAAACTGGACGACCGTCGCCAGCCCCACGTTCTCAGCCGACGCCAGCGCATCCAAACCGGCACCCATCGACTCGAACGAGGACCAGTACGTTCGCCTGATCGTTCCGGGAAAAAACCGGTTGAGACCGCTGCGGATCAGGAACGTCACCATCTACGGAACCCAACGAAACCCCATCGATCCAACCCCCCTCCGG
>CAZSFH010000079.1:0-11641 GCA_964606115.1 uncultured Planctomycetia bacterium
AGTTGCATCCTGCTTTCATCGTCCTCCGGCTTCGCCTACGGACGGGTTTAGGACGAGAAGTGACGCCGCAGACGGCCCGTTTATGAAGAACCCGAATATGGGCATCTTTATTTCGGCGAATCTCTGTGTCATTTTTCGTCAACAATGCACTTTTTCGGCATTGCTTCCTCAAAATTCCGTGACCTTCACCGAAATAAAGATGCTGAGGGTGCGGATTTCTCGCGTTGTCATGTTAAATGGTTTCGGAAGCATCGTCGCGATTCGATTGGGTGAGGAATCATCCTCGTGACGAGCAAGTGGATTGAAGAAAAAAAGGGTTTGAGTTAGCATAACTCTTCGAGCTTCTGGCGATTTAATTGCCGAACGGGAACATGACTTCGTCCGACTCGTCCGAGCAGCAGCTGGAAAACCTCTCCGGTATTTCCTTCCCCTCTTCCGTTAAGTACACTCTTCTTGAAGAACTGGGACGGGGCGGCATGGGAATTGTCTTTCTGGCCGAACGCAACGCCTGCGGCGTCGAGGACCAGGTGGTGCTCAAAACCGTCATTTCGTTTTCGGAGGATTACATTGAGGACCTGAAAAAAGAAGCAAACATCGCCACGGGCCTTCGGCACGAAAATATTGTCAAAACGTACGGACTGGAATCGATTTCCTCCCGAAAACTTCCCGGGACCCTCCGTGGAGCCATTGACGACAAGGAACAGGGAGCTGTCGAAACCGTCCAGCGAATGCGAAACCGACGGCTGGAAAAGTACAAAAAACGGTCCGGACGACCCAGGCCCAGATCCCGTTCCTCCAGCTCGTCCCTCCGGGACATCTTTCTGATTTGTATGGACTTCGTGGAGGGGATGGACCTCGGGGAGCTTCACCGTGAACATCTCAGCCGCAATTTGCTTCTTCCCATTCCCATCGCCGCCTTTATCATCTCCCGGATGTGCAGGGCGCTCGGTTATGCACATCCACGAATTATACATCGGGATATTTCCCCCGAAAATATCCTGATCAACCGGCTCGGGGTCTGCAAACTTACGGATTTCGGCGTGGCGGTCGAAAGTGATGAACCGGTCGATTTGATCGTCGGAAAGCTCCGCTACATGTCCCCCGAACAGATTTTTCAACAGAACGTCGACGGTCGTTCGGACCTCTTTTCGCTCGGCATGGTCGCTTATGAAATCCTCACCGGGGTCCCGTACCTGAAACCCCCCGCAAACATCGATATGTCTCAGAAACTTTTGCACGTGCGAGACCTCCTCGACGAACCCCCGCCGCCCCCCGTGGAAATCCGACCCGACATCCCTGAACTGCTATCTGACCTCGTCATGAAAATGGTACAGTCGGATCCCGTCAATCGATTTGACGAAGCCGCTACGGCCGGAGACGCCCTGGAGCAAAAATATCTCTACGCCGAAGGATTCGGCCCCACGAACAACAGCCTCCGGTCCTATCTGGATCTGTTTGAGTCCGAATTCCAGGATTACACGAAGAAACAACTGAACCAGCTCCGGTTCATGAAAAACGACGAACAGGGATATTCCATCAAACGGCATTTCAGAAAAGCCGCATACACGGACAGGGGGCTGGACCTCCTTCACGAACGAAGTCTGTTCCCCGGATCGTAACCCTTTCCACCATCGGTACAAGTTCAGGGGAGCTGGGATATCTCCCCCCTTTACTTGCCTGGAGGTAACTCCAAATAAAAAAAAGACTCGGCCTGGTTCCCGTCGATCGCTAACCGATAAGCGTCGTTTCCTCCGTGCTGTCAGGTCGTTTCCTCGTCCTTCGGGAAGCTCCCATTTCGACCCGTTCGCCGTAAACCCCCGAATGAATGGGCTTCTGAATGCACGCCACCTTTTCTGGTGAGGTCTAATACGTTTTCGGCGTGTCTCCGTTCTTTTTGATCTTCTCACTCATTTTTTTAATCTCCTCCCGGACCCCGTTTAACACGTTCTTCAGATGATCCACGGACGTCAAAAACACCGATGAGGAGCGACTGCCTCTGCTTAGTATTCCTCCGAAGGGATCTCCACTATCGCGGTTTTCCTCGACCCGAATGCGAACGGTTACGCCGAGCAGCGTTCCGTCCGGTGCGAAAACCGGAAGCCCCGCGGCCGGTGCCTCGCCAAGGCTCCAGAGCTGTCGCGGGTTCGATACCGAACCATTGATCCGGGTCAGAAAAAAATACGGAGCGTATTTAACGGTTTTCGCCTTCCGTGAAATACCCACCACGAATTCCCCGACGCCCGGAATCCGCGATTGATTAAGATCAACCGGCTCAAGAGATACCTCCCCCGGGTGCTTCAGCTTTAAAAACGCAAGACCAAACTGAGCTGCTTTCGCCCCCAGGAACGCCTCGTATGTCGTTGAGTCCCCCGGCACCCGAACTTTCAACTGTTTCGGTTTGCTTTCAATTCGCAACTCATCGTCTTCATCCTTCCGGGTCGACGTGGCGAACGGAAACGCCGAGGTGAGAATGGTTCCGGACTCATCCAGCAGAAGTCCCTGAAAATTCTGTTCCGTTTCGACGGACCGGGATACCACTCCGGACATTTCCCGTTCGATAACGGCTTCGATCGTCACCACATGAGGGCTTTTCGCTTCAAGGAGGGATTGAAGTTGCTCGGCTCCGGGGCCTTTCGCTTCTGCCCTTGGAAGAAGGACTCCCACGCTCAACGTGATCATCAACCCGATCATTTTTAAATGTTGCATCGTCATATCACTGCTCAAGAAATGAGTGCCATTTACGATCCTCAATCCTTTTTCCTCACAGGAATCTGGAGTTCCCAGTACCGTTTTTTTGCTTCCAGACGGGGGCCGTTGTAGATGATCATCCGTCCGGAGCGTTTTGAATCCACACGCCACTCTTCCCGTTCCTGAACGGCGGATCGGATCTTCTCCGCAAGGCCCGTGCGTTGTTCTTTCGAAAGCTCACCCGAACCCAGCCGGCCGAAACTGGCATACGAGCCCGGGTTCCGTTTTACCCGAACAAGCTCTTCCCCTTCTATCTTCTGCGGGTCTTTTGCTGGCAGTGTACGAACGAATCCGATTTCAGTCGTTTGAACGGTGCCCGGACGAAAGAACTGAAAAATCAGAGGGGTCCGAGACCGATCACGGGCCCGGACGTTCCGCAATATCACCTGAAACAGCCGCGGTGTGAATTCGACGGAGGTCACGACGGTCTGATATTCGGAATATGACTTCATAACCACACGTCTCCGAGGACCCGGAGGCGGAAACCCGGCCGGAAGCGGTGCTTCAACCCGAATCAATCCCTTCTGATCATCCTGCCCCTGATCAGGGTTAAGAACGTTATGCAGGGTAAACACCACGCCATTCTTAACGCGAACCGGCGCTGGCTTCACCCGCGTGTCGTTAAACTGAATTCGCTTCTTGTCGCGACGCACGTTGAACCGAACGAATCGATCCCGAAGCGTCCAGAACAGCAGTTGAGAAGGAGGTTCAAACCCCCCGTTGTCCGTTTGACCGGCCAGCCATCGTCGGTCGACGACCGCGTTCAGCAGATGATAACGAATTAGAGATCGAACGTTCGCTTTTTCGTTTTTTTCGATCCGTTCGAGATACGGTTTTCCCTTCTTTTTCTGAAATGCCTTATCGGTCGGTGCCAGAAGGGTCAGGGCCGGCTCCCGTTCAAGGAACGTTGTCATGCCCGCCTTGTGCACGGCTCTGGTAAGAATTGAAAATCGTTCCTTCTGTTTCAGGTATTCCATCATGGTCCGCTGCTCCTGCTCCTTCTCGTCCGGTGTCTGCTGAGAAATCGCAGGCGGCACCAGGAGACCTTCCCCCACTGTCCAACCCAGAACCAGCAGGAACAAGAGAACAAAAATTAACGGTCTGCTTTTTAAATCAGCTCTCATCATGTTTTTTTAAAAAACGTCTCAACCGTATTGCTCAAGCATCCTGCCGTTCTTCATCGAAGCGAATCCGCTTGGCGATGGGCATGTGGCGCCCGATCCCGAACGCCCGTGACGTTACCTTCAATACGGGCGGAGCCTGACGGCGCTTGAACTCATTTCGATCCACGCGCCGGACAATTTCCCGCACGAGTTCCTCGTCCTGATCGCCGGCGATCATTTCACGGAGGTCACGCTGGCGTACAATATAATCGCCCAGCACCTGATCGAGCACGTCGTAAGGGGGAAGAGTATCCTGATCCGTCTGGTCGGGTCGGAGCTCGGCACTGGGAGGTTTTTCGAGAATCCGTTCGGGAATCACCTCCTCACCGGATTTCTCGTTCACATACGACGCCAGATCATACACAAGTGTTTTCGGAACATCTCCAATCGGGGCGATCCCCCCCGCCATATCCCCGTACAGGGTACAGTACCCCACGGACAGCTCCGACTTATTTCCGGTTGCGAGCAGAAGTCGACCGGAAAAATTGGATATGGCCATCAGCAGGTTTCCTCGAATCCGGGCCTGTAGATTTTCCGCCGCCACACCCGGCTCCCTTCCTTTGAACACCGGTTCCAGTTCCTCCATGAACCGGCGAAAAACGGGTTCGATTTCGATCTCCCGGAAATCAATATCAAGACGGTCCGCCAGACGTTCCGCATCCGATCGACTTTCGTCGGAGGTGTACCGGGTCGGCATCGACACCCCGAGAACGTTGTCGGATCCGAGCGCCCGGGCAGCGACACAGGCGGTCATTGTGGAATCAATGCCTCCGCTCAGCCCGAGGAGCACCTGATCGAACCCGCACTTCCGGACGTAATCCCTCAGCCCGAGCTCAAGGGCGTCAAGCACATTTTTCTCCCGACGGCCCGATCCCATTCCGGACCCTTTCTCTTCATCCTCCACCGGTTCGAGAACGACCAGATCCTCCTTGAACGACGCGGCTTCCCTGATAACGGTACCGGACGGAGATACGGCCAGCGACCGTCCGTCGAACACAATCTCATCATTCGCACCCACGGTATTACAGTAAACAAGCGAAGTATCCAGATCACGGGCAAGATCGGAAAAGATCTGCTTTCGATCGGAGGTTTTTCCCATCCAGTACGGGCTGGCGGCGATGTTGATCAGCACATCCGGATCGCGCTCCTTCAGTTCCGAAGCGGGATCGAAATCGTAGGTGACTCGTTCCGGTAGAAATTCCGATGGCCACAGATCCTCGCAGATGGTGAGGGCGACGTTCTCACCGTGAAGTTGAACACATTCTACACTCCGGCCCTCGCGGAAATACCGTTCCTCGTCGAAGACGTCGTACGTGGGCAGAAGGCATTTTCGAGTAAGGACTTTACGTTCACCATTCTGCATTACCACGAGCGCGTTGGCAAGCGTTTTTCGGGCGTCCTTCAGACGCCACGGTGTACCGAGCACCAGAGCCGTGTTTCCGGTCCGCCTCGCAAGGTCGTCCACGGTACGCTCACAGGCACGGATTAATTCACTCCGGTACAACAGATCCTGCGGCGGATACCCGATCAGACCGAGTTCGGGGGTCAGGACGACATCGGCTCCCTTTTCCACGGCGTCCCGGTACGTGTTCTCAATCTTTTTCGCGTTACCGGTTATATCGCCAATTGTTGAATTGATCTGGCCAATCGCAACGGACAGATTCATGACGAACACCTCCGAACAAACGCATCATATTCTTCACGTGTATCGACCCCGACCGGTCCGTTCTCCACCTGGCAAACCCCGATCGTGAGTCCGTTCTCCAGGGCCCTGAGCTGCTCAAGACCTTCCCGTTTCTCGAGCCGGCCGGGGGGGAGATCGTTCCAGGAACGAAGTGTGTCCCGGGTAAATCCATACACGCCAATGTGGAGCTGCCCATCCTCAACCTCTATCTCATCCGGAAACGTCTCGTCGCCGGCGAACGGAAAGCCCTCCTCCGGAAACCGGGCCGCATCCCAGGGGATGGGGGCGCGCGAAAAGTAGAGTGCACGACCATCCGGGGCGGTCACCACCTTCACACAACTCGAACGCCGGAGTGTGCTTGCCTCTCGGATCGGAGTACTTAATGTGCCCATATCCCAGGATCCGTTCTCCATCAGATCGATCAATGCGTGCAGTTCATCACATCCCACTTCGGGTTCATCCCCCTGGACATTGAGAATCAGGTTTTCCTCAATATCACCCGCTGCCTCGCTGAGACGTTCGGTCCCCGAGTCATGTGAACCGGTGCGGATCACCTCCGCCCCGAACTCGTCCGCACGGTCCGCAATACGATCGGACGCTGTGGCCACGTAGACGGACGACACTCGATCACAGGCCACCATGTTCTCGTACACATGCTGAATCAGGTATTTTCCCGTCTCCTCCAGTAACAGCTTTCCCGGAAGCCGCTCGGAGGCATACCGGGCGGGAATGGCCACGGCGACAGATTTGTTAGATGCGTCTCCGACCATGGTTCGTCTTTATAGGGCTATGAGGCTACTGAAAAACACTCGCAACGTCAGCGAAACGAGTTACGTCGAAGAGCACGGAGTCCGCCGCAGGCAACCGTGATCGAGCACACATCCCGAACATGGAACTCGTCCGGTATAGAACCCCTTCGGGGTTCATCTGTTCAGGACCTTCCGTTCCCCGGGGTTTCGCTTCGCTCAACCCCGGGCGAATCTGTTAGACCCCTTTGGGATCACGGACACGTCGATTCGGTTGTGACATCATAGATGGGACCTTCACATGAATCAATCCGGACCGGTTGAACCATGAACCCGACGGGATTCTACAGGTCAGCCCGGGGGAAGCCGAGCGATAGCGAGACGCCTCCCGGTAATGATATGAAACAAAACATGAACACTGAAAGGGTTCCACAACTTATCATGTGTTCCTTCCTCGAAAATTCTTGCAGCCATCCGCCCGTAGTGCGTTGTAGGAAATGAATGCCTTAACGGAATTCATCCCTTCAACACGACGAAGGGAGGATAGGGCTTTCTCGCGTTGTCATGTTATTACGCGGTGCCATTGACGAGACGTCAAATCATGTTTTATACAATTCCTTTCATCTCAAGGAGATAGAATACAATTGGAATCCCCGGTAAGTGTTTCGATCACCCGGCGCCCGAACCCGCTGCCACCCTCAAGCGCTACTCCGCGAACTGCTGCATGAGATTGCAGATCGCTTTCGCGCGATGCGAAATCTCGTGTTTCTCCTCATCCCCCATCTCGCCGAACGTCCGATCGTGCCCCTCCGGTTGAAACAGCGGGTCGTATCCGAACCCGTTCTCCCCCCGCGGCTCACGAACAATCCGACCGTGACACCGTCCGGTGGCGTTGACCACCCGGTCCTCCGACATCATCATGACAATGCAGCATTCAAAATAAGCCGATCGTCCCTCCTCCGGCACGTCCTTCAATTCGTCCAGCAGCTTCTGATTGTTTTCCTGATCGGTCGCGTTCTCCCCGGCATACCGTGCCGAGTGAAGACCCGGACGTCCGTCCAGGGCTTCCACGCACAGGCCGGAATCGTCCGCCAGGGTCGGGCGCTGGATCTGTTCAAAATACCCGCGGGCTTTCATTTCGGCGTTCTCCAGGAACGACGACCCGGTTTCCGGCACCGGTTCGAGACCGGACCGGTCGTGTGTTCCCGTGATTCGTGAAAAAAAGTCCGATAGCATCGTCCGGTATTCGCGGACTTTGCCGGGATTCGTGGTTGCGATCACAAGCTCAGGCGCAGACATGGTCTATTGATTCTGAATCGTTTGGTCATTGAGAATTTTCCAGCGATCCTGCTCCGGACTTCCGTACGTCACCTGATACGATCCTTCCTCGAAAACGAACGGTCGGAACGTCGAACGCTTCGCACGAACCGCGTACACCAGCTCGCCGGATTCCTGGTGAAAAACTTTCACGACCGGCTGATCGACCCCCTCCATCGAAACGGCCCGCAATCGACCGGCCCGGTCCCGTCCGTAGTTGCTCAGCTGTGTGACAGTGGCCGGCCAGCCGGGAAACAGGTTGGGTTCCTCCCCGTTCGCCAGCCCGCCGTAAAACTTGAACGCATAAGTGGTAATCGTTCGTTCCTTTTTATTGAATTCAACCACGCCGAACCCGGACGCTTTTCGGTGCGCCTTTTGATAAGGAGACGGAGCCTCCGATGGCACCTTCTCCACCGGTGGATTCCCCACCGCGTAGACATACATATTATTACCAAATCCGTCCCGATACGCACCGGTATTGGGGAGACCGTGTTCCGGACGATCTTTAACGGTCAATCCAACTTCATCGGCTCGAAACCACCGGGGCCATCCGACACTGATCGCCGGCGCGACAAAGGTCCAAATACTGTCCTTCTGGCGCTCGATGCCGTGATGAACCAGCGTCGCAAGGTGCTGGTCCCCCGTGAGATGAAACGCAAATCCTTTTCGAAGCAGGCGAAGCGCCCGGTTACGGCCTGAAATCGGCCAGCTGTTTGAATCCAGGTCGGCGTATACGCGCTGATTCGAACCGGTGTGGGTCATCGGATTGGAAAACGTGGTCTGACTGAGCACCGCTTTCATCTGTGCTCCACGCCAATCTTTGACCCATTCCGACAAAAAATTCAACTGCCAGTCTCCGAGCAACTTCAGACCCGGCTTCTTCAGTTTTTCGAGGTCGAAATCTTCCTCGAGCACCAGATCGGGTCGTCCTTTTCCCGTGTCGACTTCCCGGGGACTTGATTTAAACTGGCGATCCGCCACCACCGCCAGGCTCAGCCCTCCGTACACGAGATCGCCGAAGAACGTGCGGATGCCCCGCTTTGCGGTCTGCAGGTTCTGCACGCCGGGATGGTGTCCCGTCTGAGATCGGTAAATCGCGTTCACCGTGCGGACCGGTTCGATGTACCCCCCTTTCGAACTCGTCCCGCCGCCCTTGAGCTTCTCACCGCCCTCTCCCCAGATGTTGCCCTGGAACACGTCGTGATCATCGGGGATACAGAGGGTCGGGCGGTTCCGCATCAGGTCCCGGAACGCCCAGCCGAACATGAAATATTTCCGAAGATAACTGACGATTGCCTGATCGGCGGGGCGACGCACGATCCCGTATCCTCCGTTGTTCTCGTAAAGCTGATCACCCGCGAAAAACAGAAGATCCGGATCGACTTCCTCAACATTGTCCTTGACCGGTTCGTAGGGAAACGAGTAACTGACCTGACAGTTCAGATCCGCAATGGACACCGATCTCCGGTCGACGGGCTCCTTCCGAATCGTCCCCGTCCAGGTGTCCCGCACCGGCGTCCCGTCCTCGCGCCGGGTTTCGTACACGACTCGGTATTTCGTCGATTCGTCAGCAGGCCAATTCGTTAGACGAAAGATGGCGTTCCGTGCGTCCGGATCGATTTTCGCCGTCGCCTCTTCCACCCACCGTCCGGACCGACTAAGTTCGAGTACCACCCGGTCATGATCCTGTTCTCCCAGAGGAGGCATCTGGACCGACATCTTCATTACATGACCCTCATCGGACCGGGTATCCGTAATGGTGTACATCGTCCAGAGAATCGGACCGAACGCGCGATCCGGATGAGGCTGGATCCCGGGCCCCCCGATCTTCCAGTTCTGAAACCAGAACCGACCGGATTTCTTCGAAGCAAAATTATAAGGGTTATGAGCCAGTCGAACGGATCCCGCGATTCGTTCCGCGGGCACCTGTTTCAGCTCAACACTCGCAAGCTTCTTTTTGAAACGCGCACCCGATGTCGTCGAAAGCATCAGGTCGTACCGCCCGGGGCCGGCCGGGGTTCCTTCCAGCAGGAGATAAACATGATCGAGATCCACGGTTCCCGGTAACGAAACGGATTTCTCACCGAGGTGTAACTTGCCGAGCGCACTGACTACCGCATTTAATTCGCCGTTGGCAAACGCCCGTGCACGGTGGTCCCTGATCGAACTGTCGTCTCCCAATTGAAAACCGGCCGCACCGGTCGACGGGGAATCGTTTAAATTTCGATTCACGCCGGTCTCCACCACCATGGAGAATGGCTCCGGTTCCTTCTTGACTGTATGGGTCAGAAGGTGAAGGTTCCGATTTCCTTTCCGGCTCGTGCACTCCAGCCGACCGTCTCGAATTCGCCAGTTCTCCATCGGATTCGGCCAGAACGACGCTCCCGGCCAGACCCGGTCCGGCGTGGTTGTGAATGAACTGCTGAAGACCGGATTGCGAACGGCCCCCGGGGGAGTGTACGTCTTCTCCTCCGGTCCGGAACAGCGTGATCCCGCGAAAAGAACCAGAACAATCAGAAGGACCGGAAACCCTCTCCGGGCAATTTGTTTTGGATGGCTCGGAAACATGAATCCTCCAGACACAAGTTCATGACGTAACAACAAGAGAAATCCGCATATTCAGTTCCTCGTATACGGGTCGGTTGCAGGGGTTTTCGAGGAAGCTTGCCGGGACCCCCACCGAAATAAAACTGGTGAGGCTGTGGATTTAACACGTCGTTATCTTACCCTCTTTCTTGTAAAGAATCAGCCGGGATTTTTCAAAATAATTCCTCGCGGTGACGTGCAAATCCGAGACCGACGCGTCGGTATGATCGCCCGCCCTCCTGTTTTTTAAATCCGAAGCAGGAACAATTTTGCGATTTTTCCCGTTTAATTGATACGACATAATGGAATTCGCATCGCTAACAAATGAAAGACATGAAACCAGAGCAAATCCATTTCTGTCACTTTCGGCCGTATCCGACCAATTCAACACAGTCCGACGTCTGTAGCTCAACCAGTTTATTGATCGTAAACCTCACTTTTTGCATTTCTCATGAAGCTAATTTAACATAGTCGAGTCATGTTAAAACATCATTTCAATCGGTTCAGTTTCCATCTTACAAACCATGAACGACTATGAAATCGGCGTGATCGGCATGGGGGTTATGGGTCAGAACATCGCTCGCAACGCGGAACGAAACGGGGCACACGTGGCCGTCTATAACCGCACCACCTCAACCATGAAGGCGTTTATGGACGAATACGGGGATCAGGGCCATTTCACGGGTTGTGAAACGTACGGCGAACTCGCGGAGGCGCTGTCCCCCCCCCGCGCGGTTCTGTCCCTCGTCAGTGCCGGAAAACCGGTGGATTATGTTATTGACGACCTGCTCAAGCATTTCGAGGAAGGGGACATTATTATTGACGGGGGAAACAGCCATTACGAGGACACCGAACGTCGTTACGAAAAACTTGAGGAAAAAGGCCTTCATTACATCGGCATGGGTGTCAGCGGGGGTGAAAAAGGTGCTCTGGAAGGTCCCAGCATGATGCCCGGAGGCGACCGGAAGGCGTATGAACAACTAAAGCCGCTTCTCGAAAAAATGGCCGCGGACGACGGCGCCGGAGGAGACTGTGTAACATACGTCGGTCACCGCGGAGCCGGCCACTTCGTCAAAACGGTCCATAACGGCATCGAGTACGGTATCATGCAGTGTCTCGCGGAAACCTACGACCTCCTCAAGAATTTGGGTGGCTTCACCAACGATGAACTGGCTGATACGCTCGGGGAATGGAACAACACCGACTACCTGAACAGTTACCTGGTGGAAATTACCGAGAAAATATTCCGGCGGGACGATCAAAAAACGGAAAAGGACCTGATCGACGTGATCCTGGACTGTGCGAAACAAAAAGGCACCGGTAAATGGACCACCGAAGCTTCATTTGACTACGGTGTGGCCGTACCGACGGTCACGGCCGGCGTCGAGGCGTTCGTC
>CAZSFH010000080.1:0-638 GCA_964606115.1 uncultured Planctomycetia bacterium
CCTCCACCACATGGTCATTGTGAGATCGGAACCCTTGTGCAGCCGGACCGGAAGCTTGTACCGGACCGCCTCCGATCCCATGTCGACGCTCTTGAGGTCGTAGGCGTACTTGGCCACCGTCGTATAGTAGTTCTCGATCTCGGCGTCGAATATCCTCAGGTCCTCGGACATGGAGGCCCTTATGTGGTCCCACCTCCCTATTCCGACGGTCCTGTACTGGTCCGGCTTCGTGACCCTGTCCACCTCCTCGTTGAACTCCTCCGGCCCGAACTCCTCCTCGAAGTCCTTGGCGAGGTCCTCGAGCTCGTCGGCCCGATTCCCCTTCGAGTTCATGACCACGTTCTGCTTGTCCTGGTACTTGACGAGGCGGACCTTAAAGAAGCTACCTTGGTACATGAACTCGGAGCGGCTCAGAATGGACGACCTCACCTGCCACAATTTGTTCATGATCGGAATGTACAGGACGTCATTCTCCTGGGGACCACCGCTGTTCACGCCGAAGGCGGCCCTAAAGTGTTCCTTGGGAATGTGAAGCTCGAACTCGTCCTCGCCCATGAACTCCATGTCCCACTGGGTGAATACGAATTTGTTCTCCGGTATTTCGCCCTCCGGGACCACGGCCTTTAGCTCCTTCATGT
>CAZSFH010000080.1:648-11536 GCA_964606115.1 uncultured Planctomycetia bacterium
TACTCCTTCATTACGTCATCGCGGGAGTCCTGGTCGGGGACCACCCGCACGTAACAAACGTCGATCCCAACGAACTTGGCCAACCCTTGGTTCAACGTGTCGAAGAGCGAGGAAGCCTTCTCGGCCTCCTCCATGGGACTGAAGCTGAGGTCCGACTTGACACTTATCCCTTGGCAAAGGTCGTCATCCAGCTTGTAGAAGGAGCAGGGCACCTTGTCCTCCTTGTCCTTGCCGTCCGATGTCCCGTAGTCCAGTTCGAACTTCTCGACCAAGGGCTTACAGTCGCCGTCCACGTCGTACTTGAACTCGATCGTGAGCGAATCCGAGATCTCCTTCAGCGGTATACAGTCCAAGTTCTCTTGGGTCAGTTCCCACCAAGAGGAGAACGAACCCGTACCCCCGGGAGACCACCTGAAGTACCGCTTCAGGGAACAGTCTCCGAGTTCGAAGACGTCGTCTCGAAAGGGCCCGAGGGAAGTAAGACCTTCCAAAGGATCCTCGATCCCGAACCTAAGGGACTTTCCCGGTTGAATGCGGTCCCCTATTTCGATCGTCAGAGTGGGCAATTAAGACTGTTTCTTGAGAATGGTCTCCCCGTCCGAGCCCTTGTAGGTCTCCCCGACCACGAAAGAGACCACGAATCCGTTGAGCGACCCGAAGAAGGCGGCGCAGCTCTTGAGGTCGACGCCTCCGAAAATGGCGTAGACCCCCAAAAAGAGCCACAGCAAAGAAGAAACGTATACCACCTTCTCCCTCTCCGACTTAGGGACCTTCTTCGTTGGCTTACTGGACTCCCTCTTGGTCTCCCCCCAAACGTAGGACGCAACGCAGGCGACAAGCGACCCAAAATAGACCGCCAGGGAGGTAAGGTCCGCCCCCTTGTGTATCGCCAAGGAGCCGGTCGCCACCCACATGGAAATGACGAAGTATATGAGCTTGGTCCTCTTGGTCATAAAAAAACTTCGCTACTCAACGGAGGAACCCATTTCCTCGATGTAGCCGCTAAGCTTGCTGGCCTCGCTCTTGAGGGCCTCCACTTTTGCCCGGAGCTCCCCGGAAGCCGTCTTGTTCCTCACGAACTCCAAGCAGAGGACGCCTATGAGCTTATTGTCCAAGGACCAAATGGGAACACAGATGAGCGAAAGCGTACCGCCCCCGACAAAGAGCTTACTGAGGTGGCCCGCCTCTTCCCGGTCAAGGTCCGGTACGAGGTAGTCCCCCTCCTCGAGGAGCGACCACAGGAAATCGCTGTAGTAAGACACGGGCAAATTCACCCTACCCTCCTTCGCGTAGCTTATACCGTTAACGGCCTCCTCGAAGGACACGGACATTTTCTGGATCGCCCTCCCCGAGTAGTAAATCCCTCCGTTGTGGAATTGGAGCACCGTAATGCGGTCCGCCTCGAACTCATTCATCGTCTCCCGAAGGAACCCGTAGGTCTTGCGGCAGATGTCGACGTCGTTGACGATCGGGTCCTCCCTCTCCTTCTCCCTCTCTTCCTTCTTCCTGCGCATGTAATTCCTTAACCATACTGAGATCAATGTTCCAAGGAGTCCCAGCAAGGGCGTTCCCACGTAATAGAAGTATTCGGCCGATGTGAGTCCTGTATTGGCTTCCAAGGGGGAGGTTAGTTTTATCCTCTACCCTATTTATTAGAGCCACGCAGCCCGTCACTCCTTGACGACGAAGTAAAGGAGGGTGTCGTCCTGGACGAACTTGGCGGTCAGGAGCATTTTCATTATGCTGAAGGGGTCGACCTCCATGGACTGTCCGTTCTCGTTCTCATCCTCTGGCTCATCCTCCTCGCCTTCCGGGTCCGGTCCGGGTAAGGACTGTCCCTCGAGATACGGCTCCAGGGCATTGTTGAGTTCGTTGGCCCTGATCTTGACGTAGTTCGGACAGTAGAAAGGCGTCCTCTCCAGGTAACCCATTTCCTCGAACGCCCCTTTCATCATTTCGACCACGTCCTCCCCCATGTAAGCGGAAGGGTCTATGACGGCGTTTATTACCCTGTAATCGATCTCTATGGTCCCGTTCATTTCCGAATAGCGGGTGTAGTTCCTCTCCCTTGAAGGCCTAACGCGAACCATTTTGAGGTTGGGCATGTATCCGAGAACCTTGTTGAGGAGCGCCACAGAGTTAACCTTTCTCGGCCTGGTCTCTGGGTCCGTGGAGAGGTGTTCCGAGAGAAGGTCCTTGAACTCGTTCGCCATAACGCTGGCCAACTCCTGCCTACTGACGACGAAGCTACCGTCCTCCACAAACTGAGGAAGCGCCTTAGCCTTCAGGTAGTAACACAGCCTCGAATCCGTAAGGTTCTGCTCGTAGAGGGTTATGGAGATCGACCGAACGAAGTTGTAGCAGACGTTCTTCCCCTTCTCATCGACTATTTCCATCCGTGGACATTTGCTTTTCCAGCTTCTCGAGGGCACTCTTGAAGTTCTTCGGCGCATGCCTCATTAGGTCCTCGAAGTCCTTCTGACCGACCTCGAACACCTCGGAGTACTTCTCCAGGGTGGAGGCCGACACATTGAGGTCGGAGACCCGATCCCCCTTGAAGTCCGACTCCGCCTTCTTCGGCTTGGTGAAAGCCCACCCGGGGGTCCTGTTCGTGCGCTTCCTCACCGTGTGCTTCCAGAAGTCAAGCTTCTCCGCGGTGTTGCCGCCCGCCCTGTTGAGGAGGTCGGCTTGGACCGGAAAATTGGCGGCCATTACGCGGTTAACGATGAAGAACGCGTCCCTCTTCTCCTTCCTCGAGAGCTTATCGTACTTCTCCGGGTCCTCGAACATGTACTTCAGTACGTCGAACGGTTTTGCCTTGTTTGCCATCGTATTACCTTTTTATTCGGCCCCGAAGGCCGAGAATATGTCGGACGCTTCCGAACCCCCTCCCGGTTCTACGCCCACATGCTCGAACAGTCTGTCCCTGTCCGATATGTCCGAACTGGGTTTGGGAAAGACGTATAGAATGCTCTTCCGCACGTCGTCCAACAGCCCCTCCGGCAGGGACCTCGCGTCGAGGGCCAGTATGTTCCTGTTCTCCCTGAACCGGTCTTTGACCTCTTCGACCCTCTCGTTCAGTCCCAATGTGCTGACCGCGCTCCTGCAACACTCGGAGACAAGGTTCTCGTCGAAGGGATCCAACTTGGGGTCCTTCTTCATTTGGACCTTGGACTGCGAGTCAACGACCCTGTCGACGATCTTCTCGGCGGTCTTGGGTCCCACCGACTTCCCTCCGGACTTGAGGACCGGGGGTACGTTGTCCTTCCTGTCGCCGGAGAGGACCTTGGAGAGAACAAAACGGTCCGCGTCCACCTCCTCGACCGAAAGCTCCTTGGCCAGGCGCTGGTACGAACTGTGAAGGTTCTCGACGGAGGACGTCATGTCGAATATGGAACCGCCCTCGTTAGCAGGTGGACCCTCCTTGAGGGCCTCAGAGAACCCCAATGGGGCCACGATCTTCTCCCTGTTGTAAACCAGCGTGAACGTAACGGGGTTTCCCGAACCCCTTCTCGCCAACTGAACCATGTCTCCGTCCCCCGATGCCACAATACAGTTCTTACCGCTCTCCATGAGGGAGTCCGACCACCCGAAGGCAAGGTCGTCGCCCTCGCACCCGTCCAAGGACATCGTCTCGACGCCCGCTTCCCGGATCCGCTCGACGAAGTCGTCGTGGGTGGAAAAGACCCCGTCCCAGTCGATCTTCTCGTCCTTCTCCCTGTTCCCCTTGTACTCGAAGGTCTTGGAAGCGCCCTTCCTCCAACTCTTGGAGTCGGTGCAGTAGACCACGCCGGCGTATACCCCCTTTAACTTGGAGACGGTCGAGGATAACTCCTCGGCGAGCTTCCGCCTCAGAAAGGCCGCGTCGGCCTCGGGGTCCGCGACGAAGTCCATCTTCCCGCCCCCTCTATCGCGCGCGCTCGCGCCCCTGCACACGTGAAATGCTCGGTACAGGAAGAAGTTCCCGTCGACCACTATGACCGAAGGCGCGCTGGTGTTCATGACTTAACGATGTTCTGGAGCTTGAAGACGAGGCTGAGGAGGGTGACCCACGGGTCGATCGCGAAGTGCCTCTGCCACGAGTGCTTGTTGACCTCGTCGATCACAGGACCTATTTTGTCCATTGCCTTCTCGTCCCGCTCCATCTTAATGTACTCGATGAAATCCTTTCCGAGCGACTCAATGACCGCGTCGACCTTGTTCCGGTACTTTCCGAGCTCCTCGTAGATCTTCACGGGATCTTCCTTCCCGTCGAATATGAGCTCGAACACGTCCTTGAAGGCCCCCTGAAAGGTGTCGAGGTGTTCTTCCTTGACGTGCTCTATGCCGGAGGACCTGAGGCCCTGCAGAATGTTGATCGAGCTCCTCATGTCCGGGAAACGGTCGGTCAGGATCTTCAGGACGGCGTTGTTGTCGATCGTCATGCCCTCCTGCTTGCAGATGTGCGCCACCCTCAGGCCGAAGTTTTTCTTGACCTCCTTCTCCTCGTCCTCGCTCCAGTCGAAGTTAATGCACTCGAAGCGGGACTTCATGGGAGCGGGGATCGTGTGGAAGTAGTTGCACGTGGCTATGAAGCGGGCGCTCTGCCAGTACTCCTCCATGACGCCCCTCATGGCCTTCATGAACCCCTCGGACACGCCGTCTATCTCGTCGAGAATGACCACCTTAAACGACGACCTGTTCCCGCTGACGTCGAGGGCCATGGAGCTGACGAAGTTCATGATCTTCTTCTCTACGTCCTCGATCTTCCGGGACACGCTCGCGTTCATGTGCTTGTGGGGGTGAGGCTCCGCGAGTATCCTAGCGGCGCTGGTCTTGCCGGTGCCGGCCTCTCCGTGGAAGATCATGGAGTTGTTAACACCTTTCCTCAGCCTCTCCTTGACCCTCTGTGGGACAATGAGGTCGTCCAAGTTCCGCGGCCTGTACTTCTCGACCCATACGTCCTCCTCGGGTTTGGAGATCTTAGCGCTTTCCTTTGTCTTTTCCTTTGCCATTCCTTTGCTTTTTTTGGTTCGGGAAATAACTTCCGACCCGCTCGTTGTAGTGCCTTCTGACCTCAGTGAACATGCGCATGGCCGAATCGAGGACCTCCCTCTTCACGTTCCCCTTCTCGTCGAGGTGCCTCTTGGCCTCCCTACACCCCTCACAGACGAAGTTCTCCGCCTCGGCCACCTTGTAGTTGGGCCTTATTCCCTCCCCACATACGGCGCACTCCCACAGCATGCTGTTCTCAAGGTCCCTCTTCTGAACCCAACCTTGGAAGACCTCACCCGTGGGAGGGTCCACGTACACCTTTCCCTGCCACCTTCGGTAAGTCATGGACACGGTATACTCCAAGGAGCACAGAGCCCTGACGAACACGTCGTCCTCCCAGTGCCAAGAAGCCTGCGGGTTCTCCGTCAGGACGTTCCTGGCGAAGGCGGGCATGAGGGACAGGTCAGGGGACCCGTCCTCACTCCTCGGGACGCGGTCCGGAACCCTCTTCCTCAGGTACGGATCGTTCTTCCAGTCAGACATTCCTTCCAATTCTACGCGGATCTGACCCCAAAGGTAGCAAAAAAAAGGGGGCGCGAAAAGCGCCCCCTTTTTAAGGGTCAGTGTTGGGCTTTCTAGCCCCTCAGCTTACCAGAGGTCTCCGACGTTGGAGTCAACGCCAAAGGTTAGGTAACGCGTCTCGGGGTGGAAGCCGGCCTCAACGAGGTTGAGCCTGGACTTCATGACCACCTTCGGAGCGGCGTTGCCCTCAGCGATGAGGTCAACGGACTCGCCCATGAGGTAGGTCATTAGGATGAGACCAGGGCTCTCTTCGTCGCCTTTGGAGTCGACGCAGATGCGCTGGTCGTCCCAACCCATGTTGGTGTCCACGTAGATGGAAACGCCCATGTACTCTCCGAGCTTGTAGACGTTGCCCCTGCCTTGCTGGAGGTTGTTGTCAGCAGGTGCGGCAACGAAGCCGGAAACGTCCTGGAGCGTGGAGGCCATCCTCATGGAGAGAACAGCCCAGTTCGCGCGGCCCTGACGGGACCTGTTGGCGATGAAGTTGCTCGCCGCCAAGATCCTGGACGGGATCCTGCGCTGCCTGGTGTGGAAGTTCTCGGACGTGGACTTCTGGTTCGGCTCGGTACCGGCAACCGTCACGGTCGAAGTGTCGAACGTGTTGGTGTTGTCTCGGCCCTTGAAGTCGTCGTCCACGAAGCCCATTTGAGAGAGCGCCCTGTCCGTGGCACCGATGTTGAGGTGGAAGTTGATCCCCTCGTTGGTGTACACGTTGTAGTGGTTGCTCACTCCGAGCTTGAACGCGCGGTCCAGGATGAACTTGTTGATGTCCTGGGTCATCTCGTTGGCCAAGATGGACTTGGACTTCGAGACGGCGTCCACTCCGAGGTGCCTGAGGTCTTGGACCTGCTCCCAGGTGACCGTGATGGACGCGTGGAACGTCCTCATGTACACCTGACGGGAGAAGATCTGGAGGCCCATGTTGTTAGGCATGGTGTCCTCACCTTCACCCCTGGAGTAGGGCTCGGGGTCGGTCCACGAGGATCCGGAGAAGCCGGTCAAGTGGTTGTTGAGCGCGTCAACAAGCTCGGGCTTGCTCGTCACATCGTGTCCGTCCACGTCAGCGTCGGGGTTACCGTTCGTCGTGAACACGTCGCTGAGGGAGAGGTCGTCTCCGATCGCGTCCACTCGGAAAATGTAGTCCCCGTCGATCCTGGACTTTCCGACGAACGCCACGTCAGCCGTAGCGCCACCGCCCGATCCGTTGGTCGCCGTTACCACCTGATCGATGGTGAAGCTGGCGCTGTCCGTCATTCCTACCTTGAAGATGACGGGCGCGTTCTTGCCTTCACCGCCGACGGTACCACCGGCGTAGACCCCGTCGAAGTAAGTCAACATGCCCCACGGGCCGTTGGCTTGAACTTTGGGAACGAGGTCGAACCCGATCGTGTTCCCGGCCACCTGCATGGCGACGGGGAGTAGCGTCGGGCTGGGGTCTCCGGACCCCTTCGTTTGTTGGTCGAAGCTCGAAACAGAGCCACCCCCGCTGGGGAAGGAAGGGTCTCCCATTCCCGGGGTACTCTTCACCGTGCCGTAATTGTCGGCCTCGAAGAGCGACCCCAGCTTCCTGGGACCGTAGGTATCGAGAATGTCCCTCTCATGCTGGTACTGAACCGTCATGAGCTCGGACATCCAGTCCGCCTTCTCCCTGTCCTCAGCTTTGTTCTGAGGATCGAGGTTGGTCTTCTTTTCAATGAGCTGAAGGAAATCCTTCTTGCCGTAACTCATTTTCTTTCTTGGTTTTGCCTAGTCCGCCTTTGGATCACCCGATTCCACCGAGTGTCTCCTGAAGCGATTGATTTCCGAGGATCGGATCGTCCTCCAAGGAGCTGTCGCCGGACTTGCTCCCGTTCCGCTCGTCAATGATCTGGGGGTCTTTCTTCCCGATGTTCCGGGTCTCCCACCAGTTCTTGACGTCTTCCTGGGAATTGAACTCGGCGATTCCGGCCTGCATTCTCAACTTCCTCTTCTGCTCATTGCTGAGGTTCTCGAAGAGGTCCTTGTAGTACTGAGGCGCGTCCTCGTACCAGTCGAGGCTGCTAGCCTCCTTGATAGCTCCTTCGTAAATGGAGTCCGCCTCGACCACGTTGCTGTAGCTGGCATTCCTGAAGGCCTCCACTATGGAGTCCTTCGTCTCGCGGTCCAGCGTCTTGTAATGGTCGCGGTTCTCCTTGGATACGAAATTGAGGAACCCTTCCTCATCTTCGCCTTCCGCCTTTTGCTGCTTGGCGGACTCGGCAATCGTCTCAAGTTTCTGGTCGATGCTCTCCATGTATTCGTCTCCGCCGCTCGCGGATCCGCCGGAGTTTCCGCCGGAACCGGAAGCCTTGCTCGGGGCGGAGCCCTCTAGCGACTCCACCTTGGCCATGGCCTCCTCGGCGTACTCGACCAGGTCCTTAATGTTGTTGTTGTTCTTCTCCGCGTACTCGACGAGGTTGTCGAGGACTTCGGTGTTGATCTTATCTTGGTACTCGGCCCGCAATTTTGCGGAATCCTTCACGTGCTCCGCGTACTCCTTGACTACCTTGAGGTCCTCGTTGACCTTCTCCGCGTAGTCCTTCACCCTCTCTACAAGTCCGTTGTTGTGTTCGGCGTAATTCTTGAGGTCCTCCATTACGCCGTTGTTGTGTTCGGCGTAGTCCTTGACGTTCTCGAGTCCGTTGCGGAGGTAGTTCGTGTACTCCTTGAGCGTCTCCTTCTCGCTGTCCAAGGCCTTCGTATCCTCCTGAAGCTTGTTCCCTCCCTTGCAAATGACCGAAGCCCAGTTCTCAAGCTTGGCGATCCGATCAGAGTTGGAACCTTCGTCCCCTTCGGAAGAGGAAGGAGAACTCTCCTCAAGGGTGGAAAGCTTGTTCTGGAGGTCTTCGAACCACTTCTTGACGGTTTCGGAGTATTGCTGAAATTCTTCTTTGGTCACGTAAGAGGACATTTCAGGTCCTTTGTTTTCGGGGCTATTTATACCCTTCGTATTGTTGCCCCCCTCGGAGTCCAATTCGAAGACGTACATCCCAGTGGACTCGTTAAGACCCAGCTCCTCGTTCATACACTTGAGCTCGGCGTTCTCGAAGCCCGGATCGCTCACGAGGTCATAGGTAACGAGGTTGTTCAGCTTCACGTGACCGCTCTCGTCGACCGAGCCGGAAGCCCTGGAGCTAATGCTTAGCTGGACGCCCGCGTCGACCATTCCCATGGCGTCGCGCCCAGCGCTGGTGTTAATAAGCCTCAGTTTCCCCTTGACCTGTTTGTTCTGGTCGTCGTACCAGATCTTGTCAATTATGTGAGAGGCATTCTTGTACTGGACCTCCAGGCTGTTTGGGTGATCGAGCTCCCCGACCAGCTTTCCCCTCTTGGCCGACTCTTGGAGCTTCTCCACCTTGGGGACGTACTCGGACTCGCTGTAGATCCGGTTGTTCCGGTTCTTCTTGTCCACCTCCCCGAAGACTCCTTCGAGGACGTATTCCCCCTTGTCGTTCTTTCCCTCGAAGTTGTAGTCGAATTCCCTATTCTCGACGATGAGGACGTTTCGCTGATCCATCGCGGTTTCGTGAGTTTTTTCTCAAGGGTATTTAGCGCCCCTCAAAATGCAGATCCTCCTCCTTCATCGTCACCCCCACCTCGTTCCTTCTTCATTTCCTCGCTCTTCTTGATGTCCTCGTCGGTAAAGAAGTCGTTCATGTGCTTCTGAATGAGGAACTTGAGGTCGAAGAACGGTTCCTCCCTCGGGTTCTCGGCCTCGGCCAACTTCTTCTGCAGATCACCTATGACCTCGGCCTTCTTCTTCATTACCTCGAGGTTCTTGAGCTCCTCGAACATGTTGTACCGGTTGAACCGGACCTTGAGGAGGGTCTTCAGGTTCTCGTCGCCCTCGAGCTCCTCGAACTTCATGGTCAGCGAGATCCAGAGGGGCTTAACAATGAGGGCTTGGTAGATCGTCCTCAGTCGGTTAATGAAGCGACTGAACTGGATCTCGGACCTCGTGGCCTCCTCCGCGGAAATGTTCCAGCTCGGGTCGCCCTTGGCCTCTTGAAGGTCGAAGCGGGAAGTGGGGATCTTGGAGACCAGAATGAGCTCCTTCCTGAACTCCTGAAGCTGGTCGGTGTCCGAGAGGTCCACGGGGTTGTTCGGGAGGTCCTCCACCTTCGGGGTCCCCGCGCTCGTCTCGGGAACGAACACCTGCTTGCGGAAGGGGAAGTTCGTCTGACCGTCGACGCTCACCTGTCCCGACTCGTCGTTGAAGTGTACCTGCTCGTTGTAGTTGTGCATGAGCTTACGAAGACTCTCCCTGGCGCGGTTCTTCGACTTCCCGGCAGTAGGAATTATGAACTTCGTCCTCTGCTGGGAGCTCATTACAGCCCAAATAACGCGCGTCTTGCGCATTATATGGTACATGTTGAACGGCCTTATGAGGCGCTCGACGTAGGAAAAGTGGCTGTCGAGGCTCCTATTGTTGTAGGGAATGTAAATGATCTGGGAGTCGTACTTGAACTCCGGTCGCGTCTCGGTGTGGTCGCTGGTCTTTATGACCCATACCTGATTCCCCTCGCTGTCCACCGTCGGCTCTAGCTTGGCCGCGTCCAGCTCCTTGAACCCGATTATTTCGCTGGGGTTCTTAATGTCGTCGTAGAGGATCTCGAAGGCGATCGCGCCGTCAATGAGGAATTTCTTGAAAAAGGACCACCCCATGTTCTCGTCGTGGAAGCCCAGCATATTGTAGATCTTCATGAACTCCGTCTGCATTTCCTTCTCGATCTTCTGCTTCACATTCTTCTTGAGCAGGTCGGAGTCCTCGAAGTGGGGCTTGAGAAAGAGGTTGTCCTCGTCGTAGACAATGGCCTCGTCGGAGACTTTGTCGAGGAGGTCGTCCATAATATCCTCCCTCGCATACTCCCTGTACTTCTTCCGGCGCTCAGCGAGACTCTTGTCCCTGAGGGAGGTGGAGCCGATGTTGCTGGTGAAGCTCATGGCGGATGCGTCCACCATGAGGTCGTACTCGGTAGAGGTCTTCCCGCTCACCGGGTCCGTCACGCGACCCTTGGTGTAGGTCCCCCCAGAACTCTTGACCATATCATCGTAGTTGGTCCCGAGGGAACTCAGCTTCCTCAAGAACTTCGATACCGTGAACCCTTCTTTCCTGTTGGCCATAAACTAACTTTCAGTGGTATTTACCGCCTCGCCTGCTGCGCCTCCGCCATTATTGTGGAAGCACTAGCGCCAACGAACTTGTACTCGTCCGCAATAGCAGCAACCTCCCACATTTTATACGAGAGGACCATGACCTTGGACTGACGTTCGGGGATATAGGAGCGTAATGCAAAGCTCGCACCCGTCCTCC
>CAZSFH010000081.1:0-8214 GCA_964606115.1 uncultured Planctomycetia bacterium
CTTTCATCAAAGGGGTTGCTTCCTCGAAAATCCTTGCAGCCACCCGCACGTAGTGTATTGGAGGAAATGAATGCCTTAACGGCATTTATTCCTTCAACATGAAGAACTGAGGACGCGTATTTCTCGTGTTGTCATGTGAAATCCTATCTCAAAACCGGACCCTGAGCACGCTCCTTCTATTGAGATGAGTTTCATCAACATTGTCGATTACGAAGCACGGGTGAATGACATGGAACGTCTGAAAAAGATTTCGAAATACCTGGGGTTGCATCCGCTGGTTGGTGGAGGTATGATAGCCGTGGACTGGATGCTTTTTGGTGGGGAGGCTTCGAGTTTCGGGGTTTCTTGGCCGGTGTCTCTGGTGGTCGGTTTTCTGCTGATTGTTCCCTGTTTGCTGGTACAGAGATATTCCTACGGCGATGACTGGCCGGGAGCTGTGGGGAAAAGTCTGATCGTGGGGGTTATCACGGCCATTCCCACGGCGATTCCTTCCATTGGCACCGGCATCCTCACCGTGCTCGGTTTTCCGAAACTGTTCCGTAATCAGGATCAGGATTCGGGAGAGAGCTGAAAGTTCCTCACGTCGTCCGTGGAATACAGGCGAGTTCGCCATCATGGTGGATTCGCAAAAGACGGAAACGAAGGAGATCGGATACGCCGAGGCCTGCCTTTTGGAGAGGCGGATGAAGAAAGATGAATTCAGGGGTCATTCAAAGAAGATAGCAGGGCGCGGTCGAAACAGGATGGAGTTCAAAAGCACCGTCTTCAACGGTAACAAAAAAGAGTTTTATTTGTGAGGGGCCGGGAAATGAAACGCACAGAGGAGGCCACTGGAGGAAACAACCAGGGGAATCACTGTTTGTTCTCTTTCCACCGATTCTGAATTGTCGTCCAGACCTGCATTCCGCGCATGGTCTGCTTCCCTTCAGGATCAAAAAGAATGAATTCCGGTGTTCCCTTAATTTTATACTGATCGATGACCGGAAGTTGTTTTTTTTCTCTGACCCTGGTGAGGTCAATGTAACGTACGTTAAGCTCTGGATTGTCTTTTGCGATGTCCTCCAACTGAGGAACAATCTCCTGACAGATATGTCACCAGTCCGCGGTAAATTTAAAGACCGTATATTCGCCCTCAACCGTGTGATCGGAAAGGGTTACTTTCTCTCCGCTGCTTATGACCGGAAACGACAGGGAGGTTTTCTTTTTTGCTTTTTTCTCCCGGGGGTTTTCCGAGGGGTTCTCCGAGGAGCACCCCACGAGGAGCAAAAGTGAGACCAGTACCGCTGCCATGTTTTTTCGCATCGCGATGTTGAGGGAAAGAGGTTTTTTGAAACTTCCGATGATGAAGCAGAACAGTTTATAACGAACGGGGTCGTGTTTAAATTCCAGCTTGAAGAAGAGTGGTTGAAGAAACCGGAACCAGCACTATGATTTCGACAATTGTTCAACAAAATAGCCGGAGAGAATCGGATGCGTATATTGCTCTGTTTTGAGAGGAGATGAATCTTTTGAGATCTGAACCAATTTAGAATATGATAATAGGACATAATCTACACTTCATCGTTTCGAAGATCCCATGATGCGAAAACATCGATTGTTCCGCAACCAGGCTCTACTGGCTTTCGGGATGATCTTTCTTTTCCTTTCCGGTCTTCCGTTTATCACCGGATGCAGTTCAGCGTACAATCCAGTCACCGGGAAATTCGATCGGACGGTGTATGATCGAGACGATGAGATCAAGGCGGGAAAACAATCTTATCCTCGACTCCTCCAGATCAGCAACGGGGCACTTGAAGATTCCTCTCTCCAGTCCTATGTAAGCCGGGTCGGACAGCGTATCGCTCAGGTTTCTCATGATCCGTTTTTTAATTACGAATTTACGGTAGTGAATGACTCAGCGCCGAACGCCTGGGCGCTGCCGGGCGGAAAGATCGGGGTGACCCGTGGACTTCTGATGAAGATGTCCTCGGAGGGTCAGCTCGCGGCGGTGCTCGGACACGAGATTACGCATGTGACGGCCCGTCACTCGGCAAAACAGCAGACACAGGCCCTGACGACCAATCTCATTTTGGTCACCGGAGCCATCGCTCTTCAGCAGGCGACGGGAGGAGAGGAATCGGGGACGGTTGAACAACTACTGATGTACGGGGGAATGCTCGGGGCCCAGTTGTACCTTACCTCGTATAGCCGAGACCATGAGCGGGAGGCCGACGAACACGGCATATGGTACATGGCTCGCGCCGGGTACGATCCAGAGGGGATGGTCGAACTTCATAAGCTCTTTCGTGACATGCGGGACCGGAAACCATCAGCCGTGGAGGTCTGGTTTTCCACCCATCCAGCTCCTTCATCACGGGTGAGTAATGCTCGAAATCGGGTGCAAACCGTTCGCTCGCAGGTGGATATTCCGAAGAACCACCGTGTTCAGGGGTTTCAGGAACATGTGGTAAACGGGTTGCAGAAGCGTAAGGAAGCCTACGATCATATGGACCAGGGCGTCAAAGCCCTGCAGAACAATCGGTACGACAAAGCGGCATCGAAATTCAGGCGAGCCATCAACGAGTACGAGGATGAATCCCTGTTTCATTCGTGGCTTGCGATCACCCGGATCAAGCAGGATCAACGTCCTGACGCCTACCGCAGTATCGGACGGGCGCTTCAGATGCGTCCGGAGCTGTTCCACACACGCATGAGCGCGGGCCGTGTGTATATGGAGGGGAAAGATCACCGGAAGTCGATCGAGCATTTCAAGAAAGCCAAACAGATTATCGAGGTGGTTCCGGTGATTGATTTCTTCCTGGGTCGGAATTACGAGAAACTCGGAAACCGTTCGAAGGCCATCGAACATTACCGGATCTTTCTCGAGCAAGGAGGGCGCGGGGAGAAAGCCAAATATGCTCGTCAGCGTCTGAAGGAATGGGGGGTGATTCAGGAGGAGTCCAAGCAGACGTCCGAGGAAAATTCGTCAGATCAACAATCTTGATCTAATCATTGTTCAGTCATGGTCCGTTCACTGAAAACGGCTGGTTTTCCGGTGTTTGTTCTGGCTGTGCTGGCGACCTGCGCGACCGGTCCGTCGGTGCGAGATATTGAGGCAAAATTGATGGCTCGAAATTATCTTCACGGCCACCAGTCCGTCCAGGTCGCATCCGGAGTAGATCAGCCCCGAATCCCATATCGTTTTATGGAAAATTTTAAAGCGACCAAAGACCAATCTCGTCCGGCTCAAGCGGTGGATGTGTCCGGTCCCTTTCTCTGGAAGGTTACGTTAACGGTGTCTGAGGGGGAGCATAAGGGAAATCACACCGTTTACGTGCACCCTGAGAAACAAAAGATTGTCGGCTGGGTTCGATCTAAATAAATAGACTGGATCTGAAAAGTAGCGCGACCTCACCGAGCACTCAGCAAGGAGTTCGATCGGAAGAAACCAAATTTCTGAGGAAAGATGACGTGACGATAAGTCACGTCCGGCTTTCATCGTCCTCCAGCTTCAGGCACTTCCTCACCCAATGGGTGATTCCGGGCTTCATTCAGGTGGGGTTTCTACCAGCAGAAAGTGGACTTCAAACGTGTTTATCGATTTTTATTTTTAACGGATCGTTCATTCGGGGGGCAGGAATTTTTATAAAGATCATTGCAGAGGACGGGAGGATTCGTTAATATAAAATTTGCAAGCTATTGTAAAGGTTTCAAGGATTTTTTGAATACAAAATCGATCCGCTGAACAGTATATGGATACCATCCAATTCTTAATTGCCAGTAACGAAGATTTTGATATTAACTGGTCAAACGAAATTTTTCATAATACCCCCGCCGAAGTTCGTCAGGTCACCTCCCACGACATATTTCGAAAGGCTCTTGAGGAGATGGTTCCGGATCTTTTGTTCATTGATGAACCGTTTCTGAGTGAGAAGGGAATACGGTTTCTTGAGCAATCCGATGCGTTTCCGAAGCCCGTTGTCGCGATTGCCGGGCTAAACCCCGATTCACGCGATCGGCGAAAGGACCTTCTTCAGAAAGGTGTTTATTCGACGCTGATCCGGCCCTTTGAGACGGATGAAATTGCATGTGTCATGGAGAAAGCATTCGATTATTTCCAGCTCAAGCAGGAACGAAACCGGTTGGAAGCCGAACTGAAACAATACCGGGACCCGGACGAATCCCCTGAAAATCCGCTGGCCCCGGCGTATCTGTTTGAGGTCCTTATGAATTACATTCCGGAGGTCGTCTATTTCAAAGACCGGAAGAGCCGATTCCTGCACATCAGTCGAGCGGGAGCGAAAAAACATGGGCTCGATGATCCCGAGGAAGCAAAGGGGAAAACCGACTTTGATTTTTTTTCAAAGGAGCATGCCCGAAAGGCGTATGAGGATGAGAAAAAGATTATTGAAACCGGGGAGCCGATTGTCGGGAAGGAAGAAAAAGAAACATGGCCGGACGGACGAGACACATGGGCGTCCACAACCAAGGCCCCACTAATCGATCCGGGCGGAAATATTCAGGGAACGTTTGGCATCTCCCGCGACATCACCCGCCGAAAAAACGCGGAGCGGGAGCTGCAGGAATACGTGGAGGCCATGGAAAATGACCTGGAACGTGCTCGGGCGGTGCAGGATGCAATGCTTCCTTCCGAACCGCCGTCCCATGACCACCTGGACATCGCTTTTCGTTTTCTTCCGTATGAACAGGTTAGTGGCGATTATCTCTCGATGTTGCGCCTGGATGGAAAACGGTTGGGGATTTTTGTGGGGGACGTCTCGGGCCATGGCGTCTCCGCCGCCCTTTTTATGGCACTGATCAAATTTTTGACCGAACGTTTTGCAACGGATTTTGGTGATCAACCTCCCGTTTTTCTTAACAAGCTTAACCAGGAGCTTCTAGATCTTGAAGGACACCCGTCAAAGTTTTTGACCGGGATTTACGGGTACCTGGAACCTCGTCCGGAGGAGTCGGTCTGCGAAGTGACCCTTGCGAAAGGCGGGCATCCGGATCCGGTGCTTGTTCAATCGGGCGAAGATTCCGTCACACGGGTTCCCCTTAACTCAAATGGGGCGATGGGGATCATTTCACAGTTTGAACCGGAACCGGAAACAATTGTTTGCGAACCGGGTGATCGGTTGTTTCTGTATACGGATGGGCTTTCCGAAGTTCGCAAACAGAAAGGTCATGTTCAGGACACCGAAGCGTTTTTGCGTCTCATCGACCAGGCGCAGCAACCCGATCTTTCTCAAACAATGGATGATATCCTCGAAGAGGGAAAGGAAAAAGGACGAGCGGAGGGTTTTGACGATGACGTCGTTCTCTGCGGTATAGAGATGAAGTCCTCTTCCTGACAGAGAGAGGGCCTCAGAAGCTACCGGTATGATAACCCGAGAAATCCGAAACTCCAGGTGTACAGACGATTTCGTGTCAACATATCGTGTGGTGTGGCTTTTTTGCGTTCTGTGTTTGTTTCTGTTGACCTTGCCGTCGTGTCGGATTGAATCATCCGATCCCCGGGTGTACCTTCGGAGAGGGGATGCTCGGCTTCGTAATGAGCGGGTGGAGCCTGCAATGAAGGCTTACAACCGGGCGCTGAAACTGGCTCCGGATCTCGCGGTCGGGTATCTGCGCCGGGGACGCGCAAAGGTTCAGCAGGGGGACCTTGAGGGAGCTGTGGCGGATTTTACACGTTCCATTGACCTTCAGCCAGCGCTCGCCGACGCTTTCGTCTGGCGGGGGCGTGTTCGGATGAGACGGGAGAAATTTGAACAGGCGGCCAGGGATTTTACGAAAGCCATTCAACTGCGGCCTGAGAACATGGATCTTTACGTGTGGCGCGGTAAGGCTCGCATGAAATTGGGACGGTATGGACAAGCCGTGCGGGATTTTTCGGTCGTTTTGAACCGTGATCCGGACGAGTCGTCGGTTTACTTTCGGCGAGCGATTGCTCGAATGAAAAACGACAACCCGCAAGAGGCGATCAGGGATCTCGGACAGGTGATTGAACGGTCGCAGGACTCCGTGAAAGCGTATTTCCTTCGAGGGCGGCTAAACAAGAAAATTGGCGAACTTGATCAGGCTGTACAGGATCTGACCAGGGTCATCGAGCTGAATACCGAAGCGGAAGAAGCGTATCTCGCCCGGGGACACGCACACCTGATGGCGGGGCGGCTCGGAAGTGCACGAGACGATCTTGAAAAGGTCATTGAGCTGAATCCAGAAAGGGTGAAGGCTCATTTTCTTCTGGGGGTGGTGATGTTCAGGGAGGACCAGTTCGAAGGGGCTGTGAAGAAGTTTGAGCGTGTGGAGCAACTCCGCCCGTCCTTCGCAAGTGCCGGTTTCTGGCGGGCACGGGCTCGAATGCGACTCGGTCGTTATAAAAAAGCGGAATCCGATTTTGAATCGGTTCTGGAGCGAAAACCGGACCACTGGAAATCCTACCTCTACCGTGGAATCACAAGATGGCAGTTAAGCCGTCTTGAAGATGCTATTTCAGATTTTCGTGAGGCTCTTCGCCTCCAGCCGGACCTGAAGCAGGCACATTATTATATCGGACGGGTACGGATGAGGCAGGGAACTCCTGAAAAAGCCATCAGGTCCTACAACCGTGCTCTCAACATCGATTCCTCGTATGAGGATGCACGACGACATCGAGGAATGGCACGGATTCAGGTGGAAAATTACCCGGGGGCGATTGTGGATTTCACCGCCGCTCTCAAAGAACAGGCGGACCATCCGGACCTGCTGTTTTACCGCGGACTTGCCCGTGCGAAGATCGAACGATTTGAAAAAGCTCGGCAGGACCTCCGGAAAGCACTGAATGCAGCAGACGGGGACGAAGACTGGGTGAAGAAAGCACGGAAGTTACGCCGTGAACTCCCCAAAAAATGAAAGGGTTTTCGTTGAGGAATTGGGGATGATTGAATTCAACAGGAACTGGACGACGGTCGAGTTGTGAATCGAATTCGTTGTTGTTCCGTAATTCGAGGTGCACGGAATTTGAACGGGATTGATACATATTTCGGCTATTTCGTCCCGTCCATTACATTTCTCATGGTCTGTATGATGACCCTCTCGGGGAATGGGAAGGAGGAGTCACCTGAAACCATCGTCTTCGCGTTCGACCATCAGTTTCCCCCGTATCAGTACATAAGGGATGGTAAGGCGTCCGGGTTTGACGTGGAAGTGGCACGGCGTGTTGCGGAAATTCAGGGGTTCCAGCCGGATTTTCGACCGATGACATGGTCGAAGGCCCTGGAGCGGCTTCGTGCCGGGAAGGTGGATGCGATCTGTGGTATGTCCCGCTCTTCCGATCGGAGACAAATATATGATTTTACAATTCCGTTTATTACACAATCGTTCTCACTGTTCGTTCGCCGGGATTCGAATATTCGTGAGCTAAACGATATCACAAACCGGAAAATTGTTATTCAGAAAGGTGGTGTAATGAACGAATTTATTCGAAGAAAAAATCTTGATTCAGAAATAAAGCACGTGAACAATGCACCTCAGGCAATGAGATTGCTGTCACGGGAAAAGTGTGACGGTGCGTTCATTCCACATCACCAGGGACTATATCTTCTTTCTGAACATGACTACGATCAGATCAAACCCGTGATCGGAGCACTGTATCCAAAGGTTTATGGAATGGCCGTACGGAAAGGAAACCGACAGTTGCGTGAGGTGCTAAACCGCGGAATCTCGCGGTTCAGACGTTCCGACGAGTATCGACGACTATACAACAAATATTTCGGACACCTGACATTTCGTGAACGTCCAGAGTATCTCTATTTGTCGTTGTTTACTCTTCTACCGATCATCATTATTTTGTTTGCCGGTTTGTTCTCAATAAACCGTTACTGGAGGATCAAGAATTACGGATTGATTGCGACGGTCGTAGCCCTCATTCCGATGGTCTTGCAGGAATTTGTTGAATTGCATGACTGGTATGTTCGAGGAGCGAATCAATGGGAGCTTACGAGTGAGATTCCGGAGACGGCTGGGGCGATTCTCGTTTCCTTGATTCTCGTACTGCTTGCGCTGGCATGGGAAAGGGCGAAGAAAGCCGAGGGGGAAGTCAATAAAGAACGCAAAAAAACCGAAGAGGCTCGGCAGCGTCTTGAAAAATCACTGGAGGAAAAAAACATATTGCTGTCCGAAATTCACCACCGGGTCAAAAATAATCTTCAGGTCATTTCGAGTATGTTGCGATTGCAGAAAAAGCAGGTAACC
>CAZSFH010000081.1:8224-11310 GCA_964606115.1 uncultured Planctomycetia bacterium
GATCGGCTCAGACAGGTGCTGGAGGATTGTGAGAGCCGCATCCGCACCATGGCAATCACTCATGAACAGATTTATATACAGGAAGACTTTACGAATGTGGATTTGAACCGGTATCTCAAGTCGCTGGTGCAACGTATTCTGGAGTCACACGATCGTACACCGGACGAGCTGAATCTCGATATCGAAGTTGATCAAATTGTTGATTTCGATCTGGATACGGCTGTGCCGATTGGTCTGATCGTCAATGAACTCGTTCATAATGCGCTCAAGCACGGAATCGATCCGGTACCGCCTCCTCATTCGCTGGAAATTTTCCTGAAGCCGGAGGATGGACAATATTTGCTTTCCGTTAGCGATTCGGGTCCCGGATTTCCCGAATCGTTTTCACTTGAGGATTCGGATACACTCGGATTGGTCATCGTCAAAACCCAGGTGGAAATGCTGAATGGAAACATGAAGATTCAGGAAGATGACCAAGGGGTTACCGTTTTCGTCAGGTTTCCTCCTAATCTAGAGACGAGCGGAAATGAGAATGAAACGGGAACCTGACATGTCCTCGCGAGCTCCCCTGAGTTCTTGAAAAATGGACCGTCCGCACGGGATATTGACGAAGAAACCTCGTTAAAAGGGGGTTTTGTTATGAGAGATGGTACGCCATACCGCTTGCCGGGACTCACTGAGTGTTTTCCATCTTTTCAGAGGAGGTTCAGGTAATACGGGGAGCGGGTGAAGATTGGACGCAGGCTCGTGAAACATCGAGACTTCGGTGCGTCCCCTTAAACGCTTGCATTACTCCATCGTCTTGGTTACAAAAAATTCATCGGTTTCTGAAGTTAATTCCAGATCAGCCATGATGATTCGATTTCGCCTTTTGCTGATCCTCGTTTTTGCTGGAATTCTTGCGGGCCCGCTGGTGGCTCAGGAGGATCAGATTTACCAGCGTGTCTCTCCCTCCCTCGTTCGTCTGGAAAACCCGGAAACGACCGGGTCAGGGATTCTACTCAACGAGGACGGGTACATCCTGACCAACGCACACGTCGTTCTTTCGCCGTTATCATTCCGGGTGCATATCGACTCAAAAGAGGGGGAAGGCAAAGAGAAAACGAAGAAGAAAAAGAAAACGTTTACCTATCGCAACGTCGAAAAAGTTGGAATCCATCCGGAATACAACCTGGCTCTAATTCGGATTAACCCGAAAGAGCATCCAATCAAGATCAAGCCCGTTTCTCTCTCGGAGACCCCTGCTGATACTGGGCGAACCGTTTATATCGTGGGAAAAAGCGAAAAGAAACAAAAAAACATGAAGAACAAAAAGAATGAAGAAGGGGGGGATCAGGAGCAAAACGAAGATAAAAGTCAAGAGGAAAAAAAGAAGACGGAGAGCGAAAATGAGCAAAAGGAAAAGAAAGGAAATCATAATGACGTCTACGCGCTCGAATCGCATGGGGGGCTCATCCAAATTGGAGGAAATCCCTATTATCAGTTTAAAATACAGACGGTTCCGCGGGATACCGGGAAACCGCTTTGCGAGGCAAATGGGCAGGTTGTCGGTCTCATGACGTATCGTGTTGGAGGCCCGGAAGGATATGGAACGGCCATTCCACTTCACGAGATCAGCACGGATGCATTCGTTCCGTTTCATCAGCGCAGGGCGGAGCCGGAGAAGGTTCAGCAGATTCGAGAAAAGGCGAGCCAATACGCGGTCAAGGCAACTGAGATTCGGGAGAAAAAAGAACGGGAGACAAAAGTCTCCCGAAAGTACAGGCGGACGGCCCGGTTTCTCTATCGCCTGGCGCTCGTGTACCGTCCAAACGATCCGGAGTCGTATAAGCAAATCGGAATGCATTATCGGAATGCTCAAAAATATGAACTTGCGATTGCCTATCTGATACGGGCCATTGAAATTGACCCGTGGGGGACGGAAAAGGGAGAGGCATATCGAGAGCTCAGTCGCACGCTGGCCGACGCGGATCAAAAACGAGCATCGGTGGACGTATTAAAGGAGGGCGTGAGGAAGTTTCCGGAAAAGGGAGGAAAGATGTGGGAGGATTTGAGTTTGTATTATTCCGAAAACGGACAGCACTTTGAGGCCGCGTACAATGCAAAAGTCGGGGTGGAGGTCGGAGATGTTCGGACCCGGAAATTAAACCGGATTTTTCGGACGAGCCGGAAAAAACTGAGGGGTTATGACAAGAAGAAATTACCAAAACAAGTCGAGGAGATTCCTAAGAAGCTCGAGAATATGAAACGACACGCAAAGGAAGCCAAAAAAGAAGGCACGAAATTTATGACCTCGCGTTTCAGGCATTTCTACGAGGATTACATGGCGGCCGAACGCATAAAACGACTGTCGAAAACCGGATTAACGAAAGAAGACAATTCCGATGATCAAAAGGCAGGCAAACCGGAGAACGGATCGGCGAGCGAGAGCACCAACGAGGTCGAAGACGGTATTGGACGGAAGATCAAGTCTAAAATGGGACTCGCGAAAACGTATTATCAGAGTGGGATGAAAAAAAAAGCGATCAAAATGCTCAACGACCTGATCTCCCGCTATCCCGACCATAAGCAGACCGGGGACGTCAGGAAATTAAAGGAAAAATGGTCGACCACCGAAGACCAGAGTGAAGAAGAGTAGGAGAAAGATCCTTTAATTAGACTCGATCTAAAAAGATAGCGGTCCCTTCAGCGGGTCGTCTTTTCGGTTAGAAAATGCCGTTTTTGCCCGAGGTTATGCCAGATGGTGCGCATAATCGATGGGGAAATCCGTGCTTCACGACCAAAATACGGCCCGTTCAGGATATCCAAAGAGCAACATTTCGTTACTTTCTGGAATCACGCTGCACTGCTGAATCGGTGGCGTTCTCGCTGAGGTCGCGCTACTTTTCAGATCCGGCCTAACATGACAACGCGAGAAATTCGCATCCTCAGTTCTTCATGTTGAAGGAATGAATGCCATTAAGGCATTCATTTCCTCCAACGCACTACGTGCGGGTGGCTGCAAGGATTTTCGAGGAAGCAACCCCTTTGATGAAAGATGATGCAACGTCAAGTTGCATCCTGCTTTCATCGTCCTCCGGCTTCGC
>CAZSFH010000082.1:0-11072 GCA_964606115.1 uncultured Planctomycetia bacterium
TGATCAATATTGATCATCACGAGACAAACGAACACTTTGGCGACATCAACTGGATCGACGCCAAACGATCCTCGGTCGGGGAAATGGTTTTTGAAATCTGGGATTATTTTCAGATCGAACTTTACCGTGAGCCGGCCACCTGTCTATATGCTTCCCTGGTTTCGGATACCGGTCAGTTTGCGTTTCCCCAGACGTCGTCTCGCTCACATGAAGTTGCCGCTGAACTTCTGGATGCAGGTGTGGAGACGCATCAAGCGTCCCGAAAACTGTTTCAGGATTTTGAGCGATCCGAGCTGGATTTGATGGCTCATGTTATTCATAATGTGAAATGTTCGGATGATCGACTGATAGCGTGGTCTACAATTGACGAAGAAGCTTATGAGAAATGTGGTGCGGAGCCCTGGGATTCACAGCCGTACGTCCAGATTGTAATGCAGTTGGAGGAGATCGAAATTGGATTGCTTCTTCGCCGGTTGCGCAACCCGGAAATAAGTGGAAAGCACCAGGGGAATATCAAAGGGAGTCTGCGCAGCCGTGGAACGTATGACGTGGGTGAGATTGCCGGACTATTTGGAGGGGGCGGACACCCGCAGGCGTCCGGGTTTGTGATGGAGGGAAAACCGTCCATGGAAGAAGTTGAGGAAGAAGTCATTCACCGGATACAGGAGGCAATACGGAGTGATAGAATCACCCGGCAGTAACGCGGATTTATCTGATATACCTCTTTCGAAACTGGAAGAGGACGTCAAGGGATGTGTGAAGTGTCCCCTGTCGGAGAATCGGAACCGGGTGGTGTTTGGCGTCGGACCCCCGGATGCCAGTGCGATGTTCATCGGAGAAGCTCCGGGCAAACAGGAGGATCAACAGGGAGAGCCGTTTGTGGGACGGGCCGGAACATTCATGGATAAGTGTCTTGCGGATCTTAATATTCATCGCGACTGTATTTATATTACAAATGTGGTAAAATGCCGTCCTCCGGAAAATCGGGATCCTCATCAGCAGGAAATGGATTCCTGTGAGCCGTATTTGCAGAAGCAGATACGAGCGGTGGATCCGGAGGTGATCGTGACGATGGGATCCGTTGCTTCAAAGCGACTGACCCGATCGTCAAAAGGAATCAGTCAGCTTCGAGGCAACTGGTTTCGATACGATGATCGGACCCCGGTACTTCCAACGTACCATCCGGCGTATCTGCTCCGCCAGCGATCGGCGATCAAGAAGTTCCGAAGAGACGTTCGAAAAATTTTTGAAATCCTGGATCGACGGAGGCTTGTGAGACCATCCGGTTAAGTGTGGTGTCGAGCGTGGAATGAACAGCGCATTTAGTTTGATTGAGTGAGGGCTTAATAATGGCACAGCAATATTGCGGACTGGACGTTAGTCCAACGTCGCTGAAAGCGGTCATCCTTGAAGAGTCGGGGGATTCCCCGGTCATTACGTCGTATGATTCAATTTCGTTTGACGGAACGGATGAGGGGGCGTCCGGTGAAGGGGAAATTAATCCGGGAGTGCGAGAGGGGCTGAAGACGTTTTCCTCGCGGCATGATCTCGAAGGGACGTTCGTCTCCGCTTCCCTTCCGACCCATACCACGTTCAATCGGTCGATTTCACTTCCTCCCGTTGGAGATCAGCGCGCGGAGGAAATTATTCAATACGAAGCTCAGCAGCATATTCCGTTTCCCCTGGATAACGTGATTTGGGACTATCAGAAGATTGACCGGGATTATGAGCCGGACGAAGAAATTGACGTGGTTTTGTTTGCTATTAAAAAAGACATTGTTAATGAATTTCTGGAGAATCTGAACGCCGCGGAGATTGATGTCGATGTAATCCAGTTTGCGCCGGTGGCGCTATACAATTTCATTCAGTACGATCAACCGGTGGATAAAACCACCGCCGTACTGGATCTGGGGAAAAACAACTGTGATCTTGTTATTATTGAAGGGGACCGCTACTGGATCCGGGACGTTCCGATCGCTGCCAATGATTTCACGGAGGCGCTCAAGGATAAGCTTCAGGTTCCGTTCGAGAAAGCTGAAAAGCTGAAGCGCAAGGCGGCGCAATCATCGGAGGCGAAGAAGTATTATAAGATTCTTCAGCCGGTGTACCGGGATCTTATCCAGGAGATTCACCGGAGTATCGGGTTTTACAAATCAAAATCTTCGGGTTCGCAGATTGAACAGATCTACCTGACCGGGGGAGGGGCCAAAACGCTCAAGCTGAAACATTTTATTTCGGAGAATATGCAGCTGGACGCTTCGATTCTATCATCGCTGGAGCGTGTTGAACTTTCCCCGGATCTGAACGCATCTAATATAAATCAGACAAGCATTGGTCCCGCTGTCGGACTGGGGCTTCAGGGAATGGGACGGACCGCGAATGAGGTCAATCTTGTCCCCGAACGTATCGTCCGGGAGAAGGAGCTTCAGAGAAAAAAACCCTACGTCGTTGCGGCGATTTTCCTGTTCGCGCTTGCGGTGGGAGCGTATTATTTCAGTCTCAGACAGTATCGGAGTTTGTATCAGACTGAAAAGACGTGGGCGAATGAGAAGCAAGCCGAAATCGAGAAGGTGCGAAATAGGCTTCAAAACGTCCGGAAAAAATCAAATCTGAAGGCGCTTAAAAAGATTGCCAAACAGTCCGTGGGGATCGTTCCCGATCGGCAGTTACCGGTCAGGATCTGGGAGAGGTTGCTGAAGACCGTTCCCGATAACCTTCAGATTCGGAATAAGCTGAACAAGACCCTTGAACCATTTTACCGAATGGCCGGGGATCGGGAACAGGATGTTCCGGGTACGTACGAGGCATTCCGTGAGGCGAATCCGGAAGATCTTCCCCAGAAATTGCGGGATGTGCAGACGAAAGCTCGAAAACTGGAACGCCGTTTTCTGTTCCTTCTGGACGTCGATTTCCATTATGAGGACGGGAACAAAACAATGCTGGATGTGTATTGCGCGGTAGCACGCCGTGAACCGCCCTCCGAAGAATACGCTTTTGTCAAGAAAACACTTTATGATCCCATTCAGAAAGCGTTTAAGTTTGAGGATCTCGATCGAACGGGGCCGACACAGCAACAGTTCGTCAACCTTTCTTCACTTACGAAGTCCGGCGGGCAAGGCAGTGCCGAATTTGGACCCGGCACGGGAACGAAAGCGTTCAGGGTGTATCGGGTTCATTTCGAAGGAAAAACAAGTGATCTGAAGAAGAACGGCGGTTTTGCCAGTGACGGTGGTGCGAAGGACAAAAAAAAGGAGAACTGATGACAGAATGGCTCTTAAGAGGATTTATATAGTGATTGGTTCAAACGGAGGATGAGATGACGTGGATTCGAGAAAACCAGTTCTGGGCCGGTAGTATTGGGGCTGCGTCGCTGATCGCCCTTGTATTTCTGTACTTGTATTTCACCTCCGACGTCTCTTCGCTTCAGGGAAACGTGCAGTCCAAGCTCAAAAAACTTAAAGAGAAAGTTCAGCAAACCCAGAGTGGAAAGGACGAGGTTATTCCTTCGAGAGAGGTGGAGGATGTGATCAAACGGTCACAGGAACGGTATGCTGAGGAACTGAAGAAACTAGCCTTATACTACCTCAAGTCGACCCGGGATCTCGAGCGGATGTTCGAAGGCGAGCGCGATCCTTCACAGGGATTGTTTAAAAGTCGGTACGAGGGAGCAAAAAAAGATCTTGGTCGAATGATTCGGGAAAACGATGTTACGATGTCTGGAGGCAATGGTTCGGTTCCATTCGGGGGAGGTGCCGATGAGGAGGGGGCGATTCGCTGGCCGAGCCTGACCAGTGATGACGAAACCATGGAGAGTATTCAGAAAAGGTTCTGGGTGGTGAAACGCGTCGTGAAGGACGCGATACGGGCAGACGTGGAAGCGATTGAAAAAATTTCGGTGCGCCGTGATACGAAGCCGATTGAGATTTCCCAGATCGGAGCACCACTCGCCCGTCAGTATCATGTCGATTGTTCGTTCCAGCTTCCGGCCCGTCGGATTGGTCCTCTTCTGTCTTATCTCATGGACGTCTCACCGGAGGACGAGGGCGCACTCGAAATGAAGATGTACATTCCCTCGTATAACGTTTCGAAACAGCAGACCACATCCTCCATGTTGAACAATACCTGGTCTCATCTAAAAACGGTCAAGGGAGAAAAGTGGAAAAATTGGACGTCCGGGGGGCTCGGTCAGCTTCCGGATGAACTCAGCGAGCCTCATCCAGTCAAGGTAAGTATGGAGGTCTACGTACTGGATGTGGAAGAGAAAACCGTGGCCCGCATTATGAGGAAAGCCGGGATGGGAACGGAGGCCATCAGAAAACAAATGAAGAGTGCTCTTCCGTTTCTGGACGACAGTGAAGTTCGTGAGTTGATCAAGAAAAATTGAGGAGACGCCAATGGATCTGCTGCGCCGTCACTGGGAAAAGGCCGTATTCGTTCTGAGTGTTTTGATTTTCGGTTATTCCGCTTACGGGTTTTATTCCTCGACAAAACTCTCGGCTGATAATCGGGAAATGTATCAGGTCAGGGAGCAGATCGATTCTCTTTTAAATGATTCCGCCGACAGATCTGCGGCGGAGGTGCCGGATTATCTCGCAAATGCGAAACAGCCCTGGACACGGAACATCAACGTTTCGGAAGGTCCGGACTGGGCCTTTCACTTTCCCGCCCTTTTTCAGCCGACGAAGGAGGAGGTGGAGGACCCGACAAAGCACGTTATGCCCGGTCCCCAGGGATTGTCGGCCGAGTCTACTGTGAAAAAGGGGGTGACCCTTTCATGGTCCTACGAAAAAATTCAGGTACGCGAGAAGCTGAAACGTGTGGCACCGACGACGGTCTCCGTCTTGAGAAAAAAACAGGGGGATCAGGAATGGACAACCATCAAGGAATTGGAATCTTCCGGGACGGGGTCGCAAAGCTTCGTTGATCCGGACGTCAAGGCCCGGACCGAATATTCCTACAAAGTACGGGCGGAAGTGGATCCGGAACAGGTGGTTCCGGAGGGTAATCATGTATTTGAGGGGGAGGTTCGTAAAGGAACCGGTGAGGTCACGGTCACCACCCCCTCCGTTCTTGATCTTACGTTTACCGGTACGGCGGGGGACGGAGCGTTTATCACCATCAAAAAATTCGATCGACAACAGGGAAAATGGAGAAATAAACGTGTGCTGGTCAATCCCGGAAATCAGATCGGGCAAGAGTTCTTTCAGACCCCTTACACGCTGAAGAAAGTCGAAAAAAAGATGTTGCCGTACTGGGTTCTGATGGAAGACCGAAATGTGGGGGCTGCAGGAGACGTGACATGGACGGCCAAGATGGATATTCGGGAAACGGAACGAAGTGTGATGATTTACACCGATCCTGAAGGGAATGAAAAGCAATTAAAAAAAAGAAAGAAACTGCCGAATGAATATCGGAAAGCCAAACCCTGGGAAAAAGACAAGTTCGATCAATTCGTCGCACTCGTTCCGGAAGGGCCACAGGGGAATAAGGTTCCCTGCGATCGGGAAAATATTGAGTGCAAGTTCAAGACGGAGAAGGAAAAGAAAAAGGAACAAGAAAAAGAAGAAGGGGAAGGGGAGCGTGGAAAAGGAGAAAATGGAGATGAATCTGAGACATCGGAGGGTGAAAATTCGGAGGGAGGCGAGTGAGTTGCTTGATGTATCCGGGATCGGCTATGCTGTTCGAGAGACCGGGGGCGGTGGAAATGTTTTGCCGAGGATGATAAAACATGGATAGTAAAAGTTCATATTTCATTACGGATAAGGAGAAGGATCATTTATGACACGTTCAACCATGATTGATCGGTTTGTGTCGGTATCCCGTACGGCGTTCGTGCTTTCGCTTGTGTTCGTTCTCGCGGCCTGTCAGTCGGGTCCGGAAACGTCCGAAGGGGATCAGACGGCGGACGGAGAACAGAAGCAGCAGGTAAGTGAAACCTCGGAGACGAATCAGGGCGAATCCGATCAGCAGAAATCGCCGAAGTCCTGGGAAGAACGTTTGAACGAAGCAAGCGAAGGACAGGCGACGGACGAGAAGGCGTCATTCCTGGTTGACCGTGCCCGTAGAAAGTTTCAGGACGGTGAATACGAAGCGGCGAAAGAGGACGTGCTTGAGGCCCTGGACCTGCAGCCCAGCAACCGGGAGGCACAGAACCTGTATCGCAGTATTCTTGTTCAGCTCGGCCAGCTGGATCGGGATTATGAAGCCGGTGAAAACCTGCTTGACAAGTGGGATGCTGTGAAGGAGCAGCAGCAGCATAAGGTACAGCTCAGGTACAAGGAGGGAAAAGAGGCGTTTCAGAACGGGGATTACGACAAAGCGGTCTCGAAGTTTGAGGAAGTCATGAGCCGGATCCGGTTTATGCCCGTGAAAACACCTCAGGTTCAGGAGATCAAGCAGAAAACGAAAGACTTCCTGGTAGACGCGCGTGAACAGAAGAAGAAGAAGGACGAGATCCGGGAGCGCAAGAAGAGACGGGCGATGGAAAAAATGAGTCGCAAGGAGGCGTTCAAGCAGCGTCAGGATCGCCGAAAGCGGATTAAGAAAATTCTCGAGCGTGCCCGGCTCATGTTTCAGAAAAAGAAGTATGACAAGGCGATGGAGCTACTCAGCGAGGCGGAAAAAATTGACCCGAGTATCAAGGAGATCAAGGAGCTCAAGCGGATCGCCTGGCGGATGAGCCATCGGAAGGAAAAACGGAAACTTGCGAAGCGATCAAAGCGAGAATACCGTGAGGCCATGAGAGATCTGAAGGAGTCCTTTCTCACGCAGTCAAAAATCGTTCAGTTCCCGGGGGATAAGACCTGGCAGAAGATCAGAAACAGGGAACCAAGAGGGGTCCGAAAAAAAGAAGAGGACCGGCCGGATTGTGAGAAAGATGTTCTGAATACGCTGGAAACAACTCCTACTTCCTTTGACTTCAGTCAGACCCCTTTGCCCGAAGTGGTGTCGTACTTCCGGGATCGAACAGGTGTCAATATTGCGATTGACCGGAAAAATGTTACGGATCCGGAGCGGATTACGGTTGATCTCTCGGTGGACGATATTCCCGCACGTCGAGCGCTCGAGATCATATTTGGAATTAAGAACCTTGATTTCGTTTTTCGCGAATGTGTCTTTTTCATCACGAAACAGGAAGTCAAACAAAAACCGGTCTTCGAAATTTATGAGATTAAGGACCTGAGTTTGAAAATTAAGAATTTTCCCGGGGACGATCTGAACCTTCCGGGAGTTACACGTCAGCTTGGAGAAGGGAACGTCCAGCAGAGTAACCTCGGAGGAGGAGGAGGCGGTGGCGGTGGTGGTGGTGGATTCGGCGTCGGTGGGGGAGGGGGCCAGTCCCAGGGAACCGGTCAGGCCGCGTTTTCCGCGAAGGATCTCGTGGATCTGATCAAGAGTGTCGTGAAACCTCAGTCATGGAATGCGAGGGGGAACAGCGTTCGGGCCCAGGGAGGTTTGCTGTTTGTCAAGAATTCTCCTCAGGTTCATGACGAAGTTCTTCGGTTGCTTGAGAACATTCGGGAAGCTACGGGGATTATCGTGACCGTGGAGACCCGATTCCTTGAAATTCGAACCACGCTGCTTGATCAGCTGGGAGTGGAATTTACAAATTTGCAGAACGCGCCGAACATCAATGAGTTTTCGACGGGAACTGCACTTGGAACCGGAGCACAGACGCCGAATTTTATCGAAGGGGATCCTACTCTTCCACAGAACACGACTCAGGCGGGGATTTTTCGACCGGACTCCGATCCGAATCAGGATTTAAGGGCTAGAACGTCACATGCTTTTGGAGCGTTGACCGGTACGGCGTTTGAATCCCTTAACAACCTTGGATCTCTCGTGGACAATCAGGGTATGAACCTGAAACTTTCACTGATCAATGAGATTTCGGCCAGTATGGTGATTAATGCGGTAAAAAAAGACAGCCGGTCACGAGAAATCCAGGCACCACAGCTGACCCTGTTCAATACCCAGCGAGGAAATGTAAGTATTGCACGGCAGATCTCGTACGTGGAGGACGTGGATCCGCAGACCTCCACCGGATCTGTTCAGCCGGATCCGGAACCGAATATCGTGAATGATAATGCATTTGTGCTGGACGTAAAGCCGGTGGTTAGTGCAGATCGCCGTTATGTGACGCTCGAACTGCGGCCGACCATCGCCGATCTCCTTCAGCCGATTCAGGGGTCGGGAATTCAGACCTTGATTGGTGGTTCGGTAACGCAGGGAGGGTTCGCTCCGGTCTTTGCTCAAATTGAATTCCCGCAGCTCGAAGTGAAACAGCTTTCCACCACTGTGGCGCTCCCGGACGGTGGTATGCTGATGATCGGTGGATTGACGTCGATTACGGACGCCAATCGTGAGTCTAAAATTCCCGTAGTAGGAGAAATTCCAGTGCTCGGTGTGCTTGGGAGCAAGAATCAGGAGCTTGAAGATCATTTTCAGCTGATTATTCTCGTCCAGGCCCATATTACTATCATGGAGGAAGTCGAGAAGCGACGGTTCTCATCGACCGTGAATCTTGGAGGAAACCAGTAAGAATCGATGGGTCATAATTCCTTCACGTATCGATATCGGTCATTCAATTTTAAGAGACGGGTTTGTGTGTAACACGATGAACGGTAATGAAACCCCCACGAATCGAATTATTGGTTTTCACGTGATTGTTCTTGTTTTGCTCTCCGTACCGCTGTCCACAGGTATTTCGTGTCAATGGATGCAGGTCGAATTCGGAGACCCGGAGGTCGAAGGACATCGGATGCCGGGACGTCAGTTCGGGGATATTCCAGCCCCGAAGGATAGTCAGTTCAAAAAGGAACACTCGTATTCAACGACCCTTCCCGGAAAAGCCCGGGTGGCTCGCCTGGTGTACATCAGTGAGCATAGCCGGGAGTATCTCGAGACGTTCTACCAGCGGAGGATGACCAATTACAACTGGACGCCATCCGATTACAATCTGGAGAATCAAGGAGTACTCCAGTTTTATTCGGATCACGAAATCGCTGAAGTGAAAATTCAGGAGCGGGAAAACGGGACGTCGAAAATTCAAATTGATATTGATCGGCGACAAACAGCCAGTTAAAGCTTCCTATGCCGAGACGAGGTCCTACAACCGGCGCAAAGCCGAACCGGGACGATCACTCCCACTTCGCGGAAGATATCTGGGAGTGGATGAAGAAAAACCGGAATATGATATTCCTCTGTCTGACGATTTTGATTGTTGGGTCCGTGATTTTCGTTATTCGTTCGCGATCAGCAACGAAAACCCGCAACCGAGCTCAGGAAGCACTCGGTTCGTATTTTTTTGACCCAAATCGTTCTGAGCAATCGTCGGATCGAGTTGAAAAACTGAAGAAGAGTGTATCACGTTTTGGCGGGATGAAGAACGTTTCTCCGTGGTTGCGCCTTCAGCTCGGAAGTGTATATTATGAGAACCGCCAGTATGAAAACTCCCTGTCCATTCTCCGAAAACTTCGGGAAAAACATCCTGATTCACAGGCGGCCGAGCTAGCGGAATCGTTCATCAAGGGTATTCAGAAGGAACAGAAATTCATGAACGAAACGGTACCGAAACGAAAACGGAAGCTGGATCAAAAAGTAAGTTATTATCAGCAGGTTTTCGAGGTAAGCGAACGTGAGCAAACGTCATCTTCCAGAAATCCTTCGAACAAAAAAACAGTGGAGCAGCCATGACAAAATTACGTATACGATCCGGCAGTCAGAAAGGGAAGGAAGTTGGCATAGACAAAGATCCTTTTTTAATTGGACGTTCCGAAGAAGCCGATTTTCAGGTCCTTGATGAAGGTGTTTCCAGAGAACACGCACAAATTTTTAAGGTAGGGAATGCGTGTTTTATTGAGGATCTGGAAAGTACCAATAAAACCATTTTGAACGATCAGGTTGTTGAACAGGAAGAGCTTCTCCAACCGGGGGATCGCATTCAGATCGGTACCACAATTCTGGTTTTTGAGGATGCTGCTGCTAAAGAGACCGAGGTGGAAGAAGATGATATTACGGATGTTGAGGTGGAGGCTCGCTCGGGTCAGCTTGGTGGTCAGACCATGGAAATTCCCCTGGAAGAGGCTCAGCCTGAACAGCGTCCGATCCAGGCAGTGGGGGAAGAACGGGAATCGCGAAGCCTGACGGCCCTGTATCAAATCGGCAAATTATTGAGTCAGGAAGAAGAGTCCCTTGAGCTGCTTGAAAGTGTCCTGTCGCTGACCACCGAAACGATTTCCGCTGACGGCGCCTATATGTTTTTGGTTGATGATGCGGGACAACTTAAGCCTGCCGCATCACATCACCAGGATTCGGAGGATTCCTCCGGTGGAGTCAGCCGGACGATTATCCGGCGGGTGATCCGAACATCCAGGTCCGTGCTGACCTCGGATGCGGCGGAGGATGATCGTTTTTCCGAAAGTCAATCCGTTGTTATGAAAGGGATCAAATCCGTGATTGCCGCCCCCATGTCCGGGTTTGGTGACCTTCAGGGGGTACTCTATTTTTATTCGAATGAGGCCGAAGGGGCTTTTTCCACCGAAGATCTGGAACTGGTCACGGCGGTTGGCATCCAGACCGGTGTAGCTGTGGCGGAGATGAGCGCCACAAAAAAAATGCGGTCCACCATGAAATCGGCGGTGAAGATGCTGGTTCGTGCCATTGAGGCGAAGGAACCTCGCAGTCAAGGTCACTCCGAACGAGTAGCTGGATTCTGCACCGCCATCGGTCAGGAATTGGACCTTACAGCCGGTGAGATGGAAACCTCCTTCGCGTAGTACCTAACCGTCTGGACACTCACGCCGGCTTCTTCAGCCACCTCACCGATTTTTAGTAATTTCATATTTGTTCCTGTATTTGGGTTTTCCCCTTCCTGACTTCCTCTCCTCCTCACTTCCTCACTGTATTATATTAAACAGGATTAAAACATCGTTTTTCAGGTCTGAACCCTGTATCTTAAGTCCGTTGTAGACTCTTTGTGGCACCTGTTGTCAGCCTTATACGTTCCCTTTTACATGGAGAGTGGAAGATAGAAAGCATTCATTTTTCACTTTTTCCTTTTCATGGAGTTT
>CAZSFH010000083.1:0-2494 GCA_964606115.1 uncultured Planctomycetia bacterium
GATCCTGGACGAACCTCTCGTCCTCTCTTCGCGACCGGATGGAAACCCGGATCCGTCAACTCGCGGCAACGTCCTACCCGAAGCGAGAGCGGGCCCGGAAGGAGCTCGAAGAGATGGTTCAAAAGAATCCTCAACTGATGCCGGAGCTGTTTAAGAAGCGGCAGACAGCGAAGCACCCTGAGGTGCGCAGCCGGTTAACCCGTGTGCTCCGAAACGAGAGAGCGACCTCGTCCCGCCGGAACGGGTTGTTTTATCAATTGACCGGCCTCGTTCGCTTGCTCGGCGAGCGAACAGCCGCAGGCGGTGGCCCTTCTGCGAACAATTCAGGAGCGATACCATGGCTTCTTCCCGGGGATGTTTGCGGCGCAGCAGCTCCGGGAGGCAGAAGAAGCGGTTCGACCGTCACAGGACCACTGAAAATGATGGATCCTCACGAATTTCTCGCGGTGTCATACGAATGCTACCCGAACAGAACCGCGATCGTAAGGGAACGGGGACCTTTGACGGCCTGCGGCCGCAGATTACGTTAACGAACCGATTACGGGTCACATTCAAAGGGTTCCCTTGAGGTAGAGAAGCATTCTGTTCTCATGAACGCTTTCTCAACGGGACAGGAAGGGGGGGACTTTTCCGTTCAACCTGTAACATGACGGCATAAACGTAGAGGTGAGACCCAATCCCGCCTCCCACGGCAACGGCTTACATTCCCTCAACCGTTGCGTACAAAACACCTCTTATTCCGGATTCTCCCACCCATTCGGGGGAAAAGGTAAGTGAGTTATCCGGCGAAACATACCTTTCATATACGATCATGAAAAGGTGTGATTTCAATGTGCAACGCTCTCCTCTGAATCCGTGCGGTACCTCCATTTTTATTTGGCCTTGTTTCGGGACGACAGATCTATAAAATACGAGTAAAAGTTGCGCAGGATATCCGACCTGTCCGTTAAGGTATCTGCAAGGGAGTTTTCTAAGGAGGTGCGTGATGGCCGGTGATATCCCGGATGATCCACAGAAAAAGAAAGAGGAGTACTGGTTCAAGAACAAGACCCTGATTTCCGGGCTCCTGTTAATCTGGGCGGTTAGTTCGTTCGGTATATGTATCTTTTTCGCCGAACCGCTCAGCCAGGTTCATCTCTTCGAGCTTCCCCTTTCCTTCTGGTTTGCCCAGCAGGGCACGATGGTGATCTTTGTGGTGCTGATTTTTGTCTACGCCTGGAGCATGGATCACCTGGATGATAAATATGACGTAAAAGAAGAAATTCTTCGGGACGAGGATCTTGAGGAAGGGGAGGAGGCCTAGTCATGTCACCGGTCGACATCATCACGCTCGTCCTGATCGTCATCACGTTTGCGGTCTACATCGGGATCGGATTGTGGACCCGGGTATCGGACACCAGTGAATTTTTCGTGGCCGGTAAGGAGATTCCGGCGATCGCCAACGGCGCCGCGATTGCGGCGGACTGGATGTCCGCGGCCTCGTTCATTTCGATGGCCGGACTGATCGCGTTTCTCGGATACGACGGGGCCGTCTACCTTCTCGGATGGACGGGCGGATACGTGTTGCTGGCACTGCTGTTAGCGCCGTACCTTCGGAAATATGGAAAGTACACCGTCCCCGACTTTATCGGGGATCGATTCTACTCGGACACCGCTCGCGCCGTGGCGGCCGTGGCGACGGTGTTTATTTCGCTGACGTACGTGGCCGGACAGATGCGGGGCGTGGGGATTGTGTTCAGCCGGTACCTCCAGGTTCCCATCGTCTGGGGGGTGGTGATCGGCATGGGGGTGGTGGCATTTTTTGCCGTTCTCGGGGGCATGAAGGGGATCACCTGGACCCAGGTCGTGCAGTACACGATTTTCATTATCGCTTATCTTATTCCCGCCGTCGCGATTTCGTCCAAGCTGACCGGGAATCCGGTCCCTCAACTCGGTCTCGTGCTGGACGACATCGCGACCCGGTTGAGCGAAGTGCAGGTGGAAATGGGTATGAATCAGTACGTCCTGCCGTTCGAAAATTTTTCGATGCTCAACGTCTTTGCGGTGACCCTCGCGCTCATGGTGGGAACAGCCGGTCTGCCACACGTGATTATCCGTTTTTACACCGTAAAATCCGTTCGGGCCGCACGGTATTCGGCCGGCTGGGCATTGTTGTTTATCGTGTTACTGTATACCACCGCTCCAGCCATTGCGGTGTTTGCCAAGCATAATTTGATCAATAGCATTGATGGCAAGCAAATTGACGAAGTCCGGAACATTGACTGGGTTCAGAAGTGGCGTGAAACCGGGCTGCTGGAGTTCAAGGATAAAAACGAGGACGGAAAAATTGCCTGGACGGGGGAGGATAAAACCAATGAAGTGGTCAAGATCGACCAGGATATCATTGTCCTTTCCACGCCCGAGGTGGCGAACCTTGCCCCGTTCATCATCGCACTGGTCGCCGCCGGTGGACTTGCGGCTGCGCTGTCGACCGCGTCCGGGCTGTTGCTGGCGA
>CAZSFH010000083.1:2504-7719 GCA_964606115.1 uncultured Planctomycetia bacterium
TCGTTTCTCACGATGTTTACTACCGAATTCTGGCACCGGACGCCTCCGAGCGAAAACGGTTGCTGGTCGGTCGAATCTGGATTTTCGTCGCCATCGTGGTGGCCGGCGTCTTCGGTATTTATCCGCCGGGGTTTGTCGGGGAGGTGGTCGCATTTGCGTTCGGTCTCGCGGCGGCGAGCTTGTTTCCCGTGATTCTGCTCGGGATCTTCGATAAACGAATGAACAAGGAAGGGGCCATATCGGGGATTCTTTCCGGTCTCTTATTTACCATGGTCATGATTATCCTGATGCGTTCCCACGCCGTGTTTGGCATGGAGGAACGAATTCTTCATTACAAAGATCTTCCGATTCCCATCAACGCCCAGGGCATAGGAATTGTCGGGATGGTCATCAATTTCATTGTATCGTACGTGGTGTCCCGCACGACCTCCGAGCCGCCCGAGCGGATTCAGGAGCTTGTCGAGGACATTCGGGTGCCGAAAGTCGCTGAGGAAGACCAGGAATCATAACTCCTTTCCGGATAAAACCTTCTGATCCTTTCCGGACTCTCAGCAGAAGAAAGGAATTATGACCCTGACCCTTGTTCTGTTGTTTTTTGCCCTTCTACTGTACCTCCTTGACTCGGATCTAAACCTTGAGGTGGTGCAGAGCGTCTTCGGCCTTGCCTTTCTCCTGCAGTTATTTTACCTCGTGGGCTCCTGGTTGGGGTCCTGGCCGTTACCGGGCCCCCTGTCCGTCGTACAGATTGTTTTGGTGGTGGCGCTCGGAGTGGCGCTCGGCGTGACGTTTGGCCGGTTCTGGCCTTTGCCCGAAGAGGCGGGGTTTGAACGAATTATTCGCACGATCCTGATCGGAGCTCCGGCGATCGGCCTCGGGATCGGGCTCCAGCTGATGCTGCAGGGGCCGAAGAGCCGCCAGGCGCTGTATCTCATCTTCGCCCTGAGCGCCTGGCTGGGTTCCGGAATACTCGGTCCGGACGAGTCCGATGGAACCGAGGAGTCCGACGTACTTGATGAACCCGACGAACCAGCGGATGATTCCGACCCGGAAAACGTATCACCGCCTTCATCGGAATTATAGGTTTCATCTCACCACTTCACCCGGACGAGAGGCTGAAAAAATTGGGCTGAGCCGGCTTAAAAAAACCGCACCGCCGGAACAGATTCGCATATCGAGCCCACTCCTCCACGTGCCCGGCTGTCCTGGAATTCATTTGGAATGTTGTAGAATTGCGACCTGTTCTGTAATGGGTGTTGCATGTTTGCAATATTGGGTGGGGTCATTTCGGTCCGTGTTCGTTGAAGGGTCTTTTTACCGGGGGGAAATGCTCAGATTCTTGCAGGTCTACATTTCTGGAATATCTTTTGCGTCTCAGTTATGAGATGGTTTTTGATTGATATTGTAATTTCTTGAGCATGGTCGTGGAAGAGTCAGATCAAGATCAACGTTCGAAGCCGGAGGAGTTTCATCCGACGGGGACGCTGTTTTTGCTGGCGTGTTATTTTCTCCTGCTGATCGGGCTCTGGATCTTCATGTATTTCGTCGAGTTCATCGGAAAGGGACCGAGCATTACGGGGTAACACGGTGCATATTCACGAGTACGAGCAATACTGGATCTGGGGATCCCTTGTGTTGATCCTCGGATATATCGCGACCATTGTGTACGGCGGACTCGGCGCCGGCATTCAGATGGTAAACGCGCGGGGAGGGACGGTGGAAAATCCAGAGAAGCCGGTTCAAAGTGCCAGTTTCCGAGAGCCGGGAACTTACAGGAACGAAGAGGGAAGCTACAGTGTTTACGTGCTTGCGCAGCAGTTTGCCTTTCGGCCGGGTACGGGTCAGGCCATCAAGGTACCGGCCGGGAACGAGGTGACGTTTTATTTGACCAGTCCCGACGTGATTCACGGATTTGAGGTGGTTGGAACGAACGTGAATGTCATGGCCATTCCCGGACAGGTGGGACAGTTTTCAGTCCGTTTCGACGAACCGGGTACGTACGGATTAATCTGTCACGAATACTGTGGGGCCGGTCATCATTTGATGGAAGGTCGAATCAAAGTTGTTCCCGAAAAAAAATTGAAGGTGAAGTGAAACGATGTTTTACAAGCATTATCCATCCGAATCGCGACTGGTTCGATGGAACATCGCCGTGGCCTTTATCGCTCTGGCGATCGGTGGAGCCTTCGGCCTCATTCAGGCGCTGCATCGCACGGGATATTTTCGTGACATCATAAACTCGAGCGATTACTACACGGTCCTGACCGGTCACGGTGTGCTGCTGGCACTGGTGTTTACGTTCTTCTTTACGACGGGCCTGTTTACGTGGGCCGTTGTTCGTAGTCTGGATCGGTCCCTGTCAAGTTCCTGGTTCTCCTGGAGCTGGTTCGGGATGATGACCATCGGTACGCTCATGTCGGCCTCGGCCATTATCGGGGGGCTTGTGAAAGGGATACCGATGCAGGCGAGTGTGCTTTATACCTTTTATGCACCGCTGAAAGCCCATCCGGTGTTTTACATCGGCGCTGCGCTGCTGATTGTCGGTACCTGGCTGGCCGGTGTGGACTGGATCTGGACGTATCGTCGATGGCGGAACGATCATCCGGATGATCGCATACCGCTGATGACGCATATGGTCCTGTTCACCACTCTGATGTGGTATATTTCCTCCATTGGGGTTGCCGTGGAGGTCGTGGTTTTTCTGATTCCATGGTCTCTGGGCTGGGTTGCAAAGGTCGATCCGTTGCTAACCCGGACCCTGTTCTGGTATTTCGGACATCCGGTGGTGTATTTCTGGCTTTTGCCGGCGTATCTGGTATGGTACACGATTTTCCCCAAACTTGCCGGTGGACGGTTATTCAGCGATCCGCTCGCTCGTGTGGTTTTTATCCTGTTCCTGGTTCTGTCGACGCCGGTCGGCTTTCATCATCAGTTCGTCGACCCCGGTATTTCGACAGCGTTCAAATTCGTGGCCATGACCAATACGATGTTTCTTCTTCTCCCCAGTCTGCTGACGGCTTTCACGGTCCTTGCCAGTATTGAATATGGTGCAAAACAGAACGGGGGTTCAGGACTGGTCTCCTGGGTTACGAACCTACCCTGGACCGATCCGTCGTTCTCCGGGATTTTCCTGGCCGCGCTCATGTTTGCCGCGGGCGGGTTCAGTGGCATGATCAATGCCGGGATGAACCTGAATTACCTCGTGCATAATACCCTGTGGGTTCCGGGTCATTTTCACCTGACCGTCGGCACGGCGGTGGCACTGACGTTTATGGGAATAACCTACTGGTGGTTACCTCAGCTCACGGGGAAATCGATTCGGATGTACCCTCTGGCCGTCCTCCAGCCGTATCTGTGGTTTTTTGGGATGACCCTTATGAGTAATGCGATGCATCGTGCTGGATTGTCCGGCATACCCCGTCGGACCGCGGATCCAACGTATCGGAATGTGGAGTTTGAACAGGTGGTCGGCGGGACGGGTGAAATGAAGTTTCAGATTGCGATCGGCGGGTCGATCCTTTTTCTATCGTTGCTCTTTTTTCTGATCGTCGTGTGTGCGAGCTGGTGGTTTCCCGCCAAACAGGAGGGAGTCCCGGACGTCGATGCTCAACTTCCCGACCCCCTTTCCGGCGTGGAACAGAGTCCCGCTCTGCTTGATGATTTTAAAATCTGGCTGGGCGTCGCCGTGGTTTTAATTCTGGCCGTATATGGTCTGCCGCTGGCCGATCTCATTTCGGACGGACTATTCTCGCCCGGAATGAAACCGATTATTCCGTAATCAAAGGCTCATGACAGATGAATCAAAGGAAATGGATCGTCCTGGTCATCGGGTTGAGCGTCGGCGTTCCGGTCGTCATCGAACTGCTCACGCTGGCGGGTATGATTCACGTCGGATTTTTCGGGGGAGATCCGTCTCAGTCCGGAAATGTTTCTGACAGGCAGGAAGACCGGCTGGAGGTCCATGATACACTTTCCCTCGCTCCGCGCCTGACATTGAGGATCCAGAAAATGAACATACGCGCTCAACGTAACGACTGGACGTTACGACTCGATGCGGTGATCCGAAACGATACACGTAATCGGATCACGTTTCGGTCCCGGCATGTGCACCTGGACTCGGCCCGAAACGTTCAGGCCCCCCGAGACGTTCTGATAAAACCCGGAATGACAGGAACGCTAAAACTTCGTCTGAAACTTCCGCCGGGTACGGAACCAGTGAACTGGTCCATCGAGTGGTTTGACTCGGAGGGTGAGAGGGAGCAGTCGGGCGATCGTGTCCTTCCACTGGGAAAAATTCCGGTTCATAGCGGTTCGTAAAATGAAGAATGAAAGACAAGTTTGCAGGTTTTTTGTTTGTTTTTTGACTTCAATTGAACAACGGGAATCATGAAAAAATCAATTCTTCATCCTGTGCTGGTGATGATCTGTTCGTTTGCTCTTGTTGCGTGTGGAGGTGGGGATTCCGGTGATTCCGGAACTTCCAGTTCCGGCGGTCAATCCACTGATACCGAAAATGGGGGTGGGGATTCATCCTCCCAAGGTTCGGAAGGAATCAAGGTGGTTGAAAAACCCGCATCCGATTGGGGGACGGTTTCCGGTACGATCAAGTTCAAAGGGGAAGCACCGGATCCGGTAAAAGCCCCGCGAGACAGTAAATGCGGGCTCAAACAGGGGGATGTGCTTCACCGCATCAAGGTCGACGAGGAAAAGAAAATCGTTCAGAACGCGGTCGTCTACCTGGACGGCGTCAAAAAAGCGATCAAAGGGAAATTGCCCCCCAAAAAGATCACTATCGATCAGAAGAAGTGTCTTTTTAAACCCAACTGGGTATACATTGCTCGCACCGAGGGCACCATCACGGTCAAGAACTCGGATCCGGAGTTGCACAATTTTCGGTATCAGGGTTCGTCGTCATTCGGTGCGTCCGGAAATAAGAATCAGTCCCCGGGTGCGGATCCGCTGAACATCAAACTGAACGGTTCCGAGTGGGTGGATTTCCGGTGTAATGTTCACCCGTGGATGGTCGGTCTTCTTCGAACGTCCAAGCATCACGCGGTCGCGCTCAGCGGAGACGACGGTTCGTTTTCCTTTGACGTGCCTCCCGGGGAGTATACCCTGAAAGTCCATCATCCCGAAATTGAGGAGGCCAAATCGACGAAGGTCAACGTCGAAAAAGGAGGGACCACGGAGAAAACCGTGGAGCTTGATTTCTAACGAC
>CAZSFH010000083.1:7819-10979 GCA_964606115.1 uncultured Planctomycetia bacterium
TTGGCGCTGGACAAAATTTGCAACATTGATCCGCTCCGATGATAATTGGCTTGTTCTGAACGTGAACCTGAACGGGCCCGGTCGAAAAGTGGAACACGGTCCCCCCGGAAAACCGATCGGAAAGGGATCATTTTTCGACGTTTTAACACATTTTTTTGATTGCCAACTGAAATAGAGGAAATCCGATGCTTTCAAAACAGAGCCGGATCGTGATAATCGGCGGAGGGATGGCGGGTCTCACGACGTCGTGGTTTTTACAGAGGGACGGGTATTCAAAAGTCACCATTCTCGAGAAGAGTTCGAACACGACCATGGAAGCCTCCGGGCTTAATTCCGGACTGATCCGTCACTATCATCCGCTTCCCCACATGCGCCGGGACCTGACGCGTGGAATTTCGTTGCTTCGATCGTATCAGGAGGAACGGAAGACGGATTTCTACGAGGAGAGTCCGTCCCTGTGGTTAATTCGTCCCGACGTCTATCGCGACCTCGAAGAGGAATCGGATCTGGGGGTGGAATGGGAGACGGTTCCGGGCGATCAGGTACCGTCCGTGTTCCAGCCGAACGGTAATTTCGAACGGATCTGGTTAACGTTCAAACGCGATGGTCTTCTGGATTCGGTCGCGCTCGGGGATCAACTTAAAAAGGAAGTCGAGCACTCATCGGTCACGGTCCGCACCGGTGTGGAGCTTGTTTCCGGTCAACGGGAAGACGATCAGTGGCGGCTGGAGCTCCAGAGCGGGGAAGAAATCACCGCGGATCGGATCGTCAACGCGGCCGGTGTCTGGGCCAATATCGTCGGAGAACGGCTCGGCCTCGATCCACAGCCGTTTGACCCGGTAAGCCGCCACCTGTTCTATTTGAAAAATTCCATCGTTCCTTCGGATTACAGTTATTTTATGGATCATCACAACCGATTCTTCCTTCGGCGTACGGAGGAGGGGACGCTGGTAAGCTACTGCGATGAACTTCCGACGGAACCGGGCGAAACGGATCAGAAGGAATATCCGGAGGACCACCTGGATAACGTCATCGGTGGAAGCTATTCCAACCTCGACCTGACCGAGGTCGAACAGCACTGGTCCGGTCAGTACGCCATGACCTCCGATCGCAAACCGATTATCGACCCGGATCCAGATTATTCGTCGGTTATCTGGGCGACGGGTCTCAATGATTTCGGAATGGGATATGCCTTCCGGATCGGTGAGCGTGTTGCGGAGCTCGTGGAGAGCTACGGAACCTGATCGATAGAGTGAATGTATGATGCTTTCATGCGTACTTGATTCCTCAGTGAACATGGAGTTTACGGATCGATGAGAAAAACACACCCACTGCTGCTGTTACTGGTTTCGTTCGTTCTGATCGGTTTCCTGAAGGGGATCACGGCACAGGAGGAACCGGCGGCCCGGGGGCAAAAGCCGAATGTGATTCTTATTTATGCGGATGATATGGGGTACGACGCCGTGTCGTCGTATAACGACAATCTCGGGCTGGAAACGCCCAACCTGGATCAACTCGCTCGCCAGGGGATGAAGTTCACGGATGCCCACTCCACCTCGGGGGTCTGCAGTCCGAGTCGCTACAGTTTGCTTACCGGACGGTATCACTGGCGGACACGTCTCAAGTCCGGAATTGTCAATAAATGGGAACCATCATTAATCAAAGCGGACCGCCTGACGATGCCGGAGATGCTGAAAAAGGCGGGATATCAAACGGCGTGTTTCGGTAAGTGGCACCTGGGCTGGAACTGGACGCCAGAAGACGGCGACCGAATCACCTCGGTTCCGGACAGTATCGATTTCGATGGACGCATACCGGGGGGACCTGTGGATCACGGATTTGATTATTACTTCGGGGACGACGTTCCGAACTGGCCGCCGTTTGCCTGGCGGGTGAACGACCGGATCCTCGGAGACCTCACGACGACCATGCAGTCCGACCTGAGAGGGGTCTCCGGCGGGCCCGCGGTGGCAAATTGGGATTTTGAGAAGGTCCTGCCAAGACTGACGAAACGATCGGCCGAATACATTCGGACCCGGGCCGACGACGATCAACCCTTTTTCCTGTATTTTTCCATGACCACTCCTCATACCCCGATCGTGCCGTCGGATCGATTCCGGGAACAAACCGGAATCAGCAAGTACGCGGATTTCCTGGTCGAAACCGACTGGGCCGTCGGACAGGTGCTGAAAGCAATCCGGCAGTCGGGACAGAAGAAGAACACCCTCGTCATCTTCACGGCGGACAACGGGACGTCCCCGGCGGCGAACTTCAAGAAACTGGAATCGGAGGGGGTACATCTCCGCGAACACTGGCGCGGCTGGAAAGCGGACGCGTATGAAGGAGGCCACCGTGTACCGTTTATCGTTCGGTGGCCCGGTCACGTGCCGAAGGGAACCACCTCCGACCTGGTGATTTCACAGGTGGACGTGATGGCCACCCTGGCCGACGTCGCCGGCCGGACCCTGCCCGACGATGCGGGGGAGGACAGCCGCAGCCTCCTGCCGGTGCTCCGGGATCCGTCCGTAAAGGAAAATCTTCAGAAAACCATCGTGGCCACGTCCTACCAGGGATACTACGCGGTCCGAAAAGGCAGCTGGAAAGTCCTCTTCTGCCGGGGATCCGGCGGCTGGAGCCCGCCGAACGAGAAAAAAGCAAAGAAGAAAGGGTTACCACCCGTCCAGCTGTACAACCTTGAAAAGGATCCGGACGAATCCACCAATCTTCAAAGCAAACATCCCGAACGAGTGGAACAGCTTAAGTCGACGTTAAAAGAATACGTCGAACGAGGCCGCTCCACGCCGGGCTCGAAACAATCAAACCACAAGGGAAAAGTCTCCTGGAAACTCCTTCCGTGGCGGGAAAAACCGGAATAAGACCGGTCGGTCGGATTTTTCGGGACCGTTTTATCCTTCTTCCGTCCGCCCGTGTTGTTCGTCATCCTCCCGGGACGAACCGGCCAGCGCGTGCTTGAGTTTCATCGTTTCATTATAGAACAGCGGAACGGAGAACAGGGATACCACGGAAAGGATCTCCACGGAGGTCCCGTGCAGCCGGGTCCGCTGCTGAAACCCCCGCACAACTCCGTAAAGGAGGGGGACGATAAGAATCGTCAGAATGCCGAACAGCATTCCCCCGAAGCTGGGCAGGGCCATGGCGA
>CAZSFH010000084.1:0-1588 GCA_964606115.1 uncultured Planctomycetia bacterium
CCTGATCTCCGGTTGTTCGGTCCCCGGCAACGGGTATTAATCAGGAGGCATTCGTTATTCAAAAGACGCTCCCCGGCCCAACATTCTTTTTATCTTTTCGGACGACCACGCCGCCCAGGCAACAGGCATTTATTCCAGCCGGCTAACGAAGCTAAATCCCACCCCGGTACTGGACCGGCTGGCGAAAGAGGGAATGGTGTTCGAGAACGCATTCGTGACCAACTCCATCTGCCGGCCGAGCCGGGCGACGGTACTCACCGGCAAGTATGCGCCCGGTCACGGGGTATACCACAACGGCTCCCCTTTCGATCCAGACCAGATGACGTTTCCGAAACGTCTTCAGAAAGCCGGCTACCAGACCGCTCTGTTCGGCAAATGGCACCTGGGTACCGATCCCCGGGGTTCTGATGCTTACGAAATCCTCCGCGGGCAGAGACCGTATTACAACCCCGTCATGCGCACGCCGTACGGCTCGGTCAAGCACACCGGCTACACGACGAAAATCATTGCAAACGAGACACTGGACCGGTTGAAAAATCGCCGGGAGAAAGATCGACCGTTCATGGTCATGTACCAGAATAAAGCTCCCCACCGGGATTGGAAACCCGGTCCGGATCAGCTTCAACTGTTCGATAACGTACAGATCCCCGAACCGGATACGCTGTTTGACAACTACGAGGGACGGGCCTCACCGGCAAAAAACCAGGCCATGCAAATCAGCGAACATTTATACGGAGGCGACCTCAAGCTGAACGGGGTCCCCCCGGCGCCTCAATTCCACACAGGCCGCCGCCTGGAAAAATGCCTACGGCCCGAGAAACCGTCGGTTTCGCGAGGAAAATCCAGCAGGCAAAAAACGGGTAAAATGGAAATACCAGCGGTACGGCAAAGATTACCTCCGGTGCGTAAGAGGTATCGACGCTCAGCTTAAACGAGTGCTGGACTATCTGGACCGATCCGGCCTTGACCGGAACACCCTCGTCGTCTACACCTCCGACCAGGGATTTTTTCTGGGGGAACACGGATGGTTCGACAAGCGATGGATGTACGTGGAATCCCTCCGCACCCCGCTGGTCGTCCGGTGGCCCGGAACCATTGAACCGGGAACTCGAACGGAAGCCTTCGTGTCAAATGTTAATTTCGCGCCGACGTTCCTGGAACTTGCGTTTCTGAAACGTCCTGGTTTATGATGAGGTTGGATATTTTATTTCGTTTCATTTCGACGTTTCCCAGAGAATCACGGTATGTTCGAACCCGACGGTATTAACGTCATCGGCATTCCGATGGACCTCGGCGCCAACCGCCGCGGTGTCGACATGGGACCGTCCGCCATCCGGTACGCCGGGTTGATGAAGCGCATACGGGACCTCGGCCTGGAGGTGCGGGCGGAGAGGGCGAAGGCGCGAGCCGACGAGGGGGGAGTGAAAATCGTGCTGCAAAACCTGGTCTCCAACGCGATCAAGTACACCGAGGAGGGAACCGTGGCGGTGCGCACCTATCAAGAAAACGGCAACGCCGTCCTGGAGGTCGAGGACACCGGGATTGGGATGGACCCGGAGGGGGCGGAGACCTTTTTCGAGCCGTTTCG
>CAZSFH010000084.1:1598-10781 GCA_964606115.1 uncultured Planctomycetia bacterium
CCGGGAAGAACAAAACATCGACCGGTCCCGCCCAGCTCCCGTACCTTGACGAAACCCGGGATGCCTGTGTTCAGCTCACGGAAAGCGTGCGGAAAACCCTGCAGAACGGCCGGTTTCCGATTGTGCTCGGAGGAGACCACTCGCTGTCGATCGGCAGCGTAAACGGCTCCGCGGCCGACGTTGAGCGCCTGGGATTGATCTGGTTTGATGCCCACGGCGACATCAACACGCCCGATTCGTCTCCGTCCGGTAATCTGCACGGCATGCCGCTGGCCGCGCTTCTCGGGTACGGATCGTTCGCGGATATGGACTGGGCGGACGCGGAGAGGCTCTGCGAGGAAAACGTCGTATACGTCGGGCTGCGCCGGCTGGACACGGAGGAAAAGTCGATCATCAAAAATTCGGCCATGACGGCGTTCACGATGAGGGACATCGATCGAAACAATATCGGCCGGGTGGTTGATCAGGCCCTGGACGCGGCGATGGACGGTACGGACGCCCTTCACGTGAGCCTCGACATGGACTGGGTCAATCCGACCGAGGCACCGGGGGTTGGAACACCCGTGCCGGGCGGTGTGACCTATCGTGAAGCTCACCTTGCCATGGAGACGATCGCCCAGCGAAACCAGGACGCTGAGGTGCTTCGTTCCATGGATATCGTGGAGGTCAATCCGATCCTGGACGAGCAGAACCGCACCGCCGAGCTGGCGTGTGAGCTGACCGCCAGCGTGCTGGGCAAATCGGTTCTGTAGCCGGGAGTCCCTTCACGCCCCACCTCTCCCATGATCGCACACTTCCTCAACAGAACCCCGAACGCAGGGAGAAGGCCCGTCCGGGCAAACGAAAAGCAGTATAAAGATTTTATTCGAAGGGTGAACGGAAAAAATATTTTTTTAACTCCTTCCTTACGGTCGGGGCTCCGTTCGGTTTGACTGGTTGATCAGGTTGAAGGTTCTGCAGGAGAAGGTCTTTTGAGGTCTCATGCAGGAACTCGTGGTTGAACGAGAAATTGGACGTTTGTCTTCACACTCCTATATTTTACAATGTTATTGTGGGTTTTGAAGTATTCGTTCTCTCGATTTAACAGGGGGGTTCACGATGAGTAACACATCTCCAACTGTTCAGAATCTTTCCTGGGGATCGGTCACCGTGTCGGGAGCGGACGGTGAGCATCAGTATCGTGACGCCAAGTTGTGGCCCGGGGGTAGCCGCGGTTGGGACTGGAATGAAACCGGCACGTCTCATTCCCCGGGTATCCAGGTTGCGGACGTCCAGGAACTGGTGGAAAACGGTGCCGAGAAGGTGATCCTTTCCCGAGGTCAGAACCGCCGCCTGAAGGTCAAACAGGACACCCTGGACTGGCTGGAGGAAAACGGTGTCGACGTGGAAGTAATGGAATCCGGCGAGGCCGTTGAGCGGTACAATCAACTCGCCGGCGACGAACCGGTCGGCGCCCTGATTCATTCTACCTGCTGAATGGATCCACGAGTTTATTTGCATGGGCGTTCCTTGAACGATTCATGCTGTATATGCTCGCTCCTCTTAAGCTGTCAACGGTTACCGTTTCTGGAGGAGGGGAGCCGCGACCGTGAGGGAGCGGGCTTGTTTTTTGGGACGAGATTCCAGAAGGCAACTGTAACCTTTTCCTGATTTCCGGACGCCTTTCCTTTCTGGCATGGATCATGGAATTTACAAAGGGTGGTCCTGCGGTGCGGAAAAGGATTCCCACTCCTGCAAACCACGGTTCCTTCACCGTGTACGGAGTGGCCGTGATGTCGTCGTTGGTGTGTTCGGAATCCCATAGACAGAACCCGTCGTGATGTTTGGTGGTAAGCACCACGTACTTCGCGCCGGCGTTTTTGAACAGCTTCGCCCACCGGTTGGCGTCGAACTTTTCCGGGTTGAATTTTTTATAGAGCTGATCCTATTTATCGGCGGGGACCGATTTTCCACGCGACCAGCCGATTTCTTCGCCCGTCAGGCTGACCGGTCCCCAGTGAACAAAGATGCCGAACCGCAGGTCCCGCCATTTCTGTATCGTCTCCGGGGCCGCACGCTTGATCTCCGTTTTTTTTCGTCACCGGCTCAGGCCGGCGATGGAATCAGCATCGAAACGGTCAGAAATAGCAGAGAGAAGATCACGAAACGAAGGGGTACGGCGTCAACCGGCTGAGGAACGGGGATGTTTTTTTTCATGGGATTGGAGGTGGGGACGTTATTCATCATCGATCTTGAGGTGATCGCGAATGAGTTTCAGGATTTCCTTTATGCGGTTTTCTCTTTTCTTGTACAGAACCGTGATCAGGCGGTACACGGTTTTTTTGATTTTGACAAACTGGAACTGGACACGAACCGTGGCGTTCTGATTGTAGCTTCCTTCGTACGTCCAGCGGAGGACGGTTCGGGAACCCTGTTTCCGTTTTTCGACGTTTATTTTTTGATAACGATTGACCCGGTTTTTCTGAACTTTTTTCAGACGCTTGAAGTAGTTCGTCAGATCCATGTTGTCCTTCGGTGTTTCCTTTTTAAGCTGAAGCGCGGATCCCGTGTCCGGGTTTCGATAGTACGCCAGCGTCTGGGGGGCGCCACGTTCTTTCGAGCGGATTCGTTGCCAGCCGTCCGCTGCCCGAAATGAAATCCCCGTTTCCGGGTGTTTGAAAATATTTTTCGATCGTCTCCGCCCGGGTTCGATGCTGGCGATCAGGTCCCGGGGAAGGTTGACCCGGCCGATGGTGGTGAGCATGCGGAAATCCTCTTTCTCGAGGCCCGTGATCCGGCCGTTCAGGGTCCATCCATTGTCCAGCAGGACCGTATCGTACGGAGCTTCAGGCTGGCTTTCGGGATCAACCCGGTATCGATGCTGGTCCTTCGCGGCGTTAAAGGTGAGTCCGCCGGCCTGGAATTTGCGAACGGAGACGGAACCGAAAAATTGAAACGCGTGATTGAATTTCGCATGAGGAGTGACGTCGCGGTCCGATCGGTTCAGCCGAAAATAATTTGCGGGTACGCCGATCATGTTCCGGGTGGCATCCACCGGTACCCAACGATCTCCCAGACGTACCTCATTCCAGGCGTGCATGGTGAACCGTTGACCGTCGAAGATGTATCCCGACACCTCGCGGGACGGAATCTTCGATGCACGGCTGAACGCATTAAATAGCACCGCGTACTCAGCACAGTCTCCCTTGCGCTGTTTATACACGTCGATTGTGGCGGGCTGGCCGACGATTTCATACGTAGGCTTAATGTTCTCCTGAAGCCATCTCAGAATGTTTCGTGTTTTTTGAACCGGATTGGTATGGTCTCCGGTAACCTGTTTGGCGGTCTTCCGAATCTTCGGATGTTCGCTCTGTATTTTGTCCGTGGATCGAAGGGTTCGTTCGAAGGCCGCGGGATCTTCCACCGGATCAACCTGTTTCTCTTCAAATGGAACCGGTTTCAGCGTGATCCGAAACCCGCTTTTCGTTTTCTGTACGGACTGGTACATGTTCTCCGGAAGTGATTTTTTCGGGCGTTCTCCCTTGAAGTCGAGATCCATCACCAGTTCATTCATGTCCGCTCGCATCTCGCCCTGCACCTGGAGGTCGGTTTGCTTCCGCGTTTTGACAATCGCCCCACGAGTCTTGCTGTTCTCAATTTCTTTCCTGGTCGTCCTGACAAGTTTGATCGGTGGAAACGCCATTTCGATTAATTCGCCCGACGCGTCCGAGAGGATGCGAAAGGTCTGACCGGGTTTCGATTCATCCTCCATCCTCCAGACGTACTGTTTTACGCCGTCCCGAGTTCGAATCTCCTTCAGGGTCAGGGTTTTTTTGAATACACGCTCCGCATCCTTGTCGAATTCCCGGGCAATTTTTTTATCGCCTTTTTCAAGGGAGACGTCGTTTCGGAGCAGTTTTCGAATGAGCATAGCGGGGCCGATGATCCAGTCTCGCTGAACGTCGTACGTTTTTTCACGAACCTCACCGGAGACCCTCGATTTATATCTCATCTTGTTCGTGTCATACCATCTTTCTTTCACTTTCTTAAAGCCGTCTTCGATTGTTTTATGAGTGTAATTCCATTTTTTCTCGTATACGATCAGGGGTAAGAAAGCAATATTATCAACGGGGCCAGGAGGTTTCTGAACTGAGCGTAGAATTCTCATAAAAATTCAATTCGCCTGCGGAATATGCTTTTAAAAAAAGATCCTGAAATGAACCGTCCCGGGTTCAGCGGACGAGTGATTGAAGCCGGGACGAGGGCTTCTTGGCCCCGACTCGACAGCACGGATCCTTCGCGACCTCAACTCGTCGTAAACGGACCATTTGCACAGACTACCGACGAGGAAACCACTTTTAAAACGCTTTTGAGGAGGCAATACCGTAAAAAAGAGCATTGCCGAAGAGAAAGACACCCGTTTGGAGCCGTACGGAGTACGATGAAAGCAGGAGGCAAGGAAACGTGGCGTAATCTTTCATCACCTGAACGTGTTCGACCGCCCGGCAGACGGGATAAAAAAAAGGCGGCCCGTCCCGGGCCGCCGACGTGCAACAGTGGAACGTCTCTGTTATTTCTCTTTTACGTTCACACTGATCTCCTTCGTCTGGGCTTCCGGAGCCTTCGGCACCGAAATGCGGAGAATGCCACGTTCGTATTCTGCTTCGACTTCGTCTTCATTCGCCACGTCCGGAAGATGGACCTGGCGCGTAAAGGTGCCGAAGCGGCGCTCGGTCCGGTGGTAGTCCCGGTCCTCGTACTCTTCTTCCCGGGACTTTTCCCCTTTCAGGGTCAGGGTGTTATCCGATAGCGTAACTTCGAGGTCATCCGGCTCGAGACCCGGCGCCTCCATCTCGATCAGATACTCGTCCTCGGATTCACTGAGATCGAGGGAAGGCGCCTGGAATTCGGACCACCGGGATGGTTTCTTCCAGAACGGATCTTCCGCAAGACGCTTCGCAACGGAGAACAGGTCCGTCCCTTCTTCGTTTCCATCCGTACGTTTTTTGATAGCCATGGTATTTTCGTGGTAAATTCAGGTTCGAGAAATCAAGCGAGAACTCAAGCATTCATCATCAAATTTGCGTGTTTTACCAGTGCAATTGGCATGCCAGAAAAAACCGCCTATTTACTATGTAAGTTTTTGGATATAAATAACTTATATAGTAGAAGCGTGATGGGTCCGACGGGGTTTCGACGGGGTGAAAAAATTTCAAGTTCCGGTGTGGATCGTCCGACAGATTTTCGTATTTTGGTGAGGGGCTGAGCGAAATTGGAAGCGTTTTTAGCATGTCAACGAGAGCAATCCGCATCCTCCCTTCTTCTTGTTGAAGGCTTGAAAAATGCGGGCAAATCCTGTCAACTGAAACCATGGGGAAAAAATCGTTATACCTCTTTTTTACTGGTGTGGTTTGCGGACGTTCTTCACTGTCATTCAACCTGGAGACACTATGCAGATTCTCGTCAATTCCGGCAATAACGTCGATTCCAATCAGACGCTGATCGAGCAGGTACAGAATGAAGTTGCGCACGCCGTGCGGTGGTTCGAGGACCGCATTACCCGCGTGGAAGTTCATCTCACGGACGAAAACAGTGAGAAAGGAGGAGCACAGGACAAGAAGTGTGTTATGGAAGCTCACGTGTCCGGGCGCGATCCGTATGCGGTTTCCACGAATCAGGAAACCATCCACGCAGCGTACAGCGAGGCAGCCGGGAAGCTTCAGCGTTCGATAAAGAGCGATCTGGATCGCATCGACGAGAAACGGCGTGGGATCGACGAAAAGGAGGAGGGACCTCCGAGTTGACGGTGGATCGGTTTCGTCTTGACCGGGGGGGATCTGCTGATGAGTAAGAGAGGTCGTTTACCTCGTTCCCTCTTCCAGATTGTTGGTCCTCTCCTGGCATTCAGTTTTCTGCCGATTGTCACAAGGGCTGCTAAAAAGACCGGATCTGAAAAGGTGGCGTATGTTCAGTGAGCCCTCAGCGGGCGGTCCGCGCGGAATATTGACGAAGAAACACGTGTTTCGTGGGTTTTTGAGGAGATAGGACACCGCAGAGCGCGCGCTGAGGCCTCCTCCCGTCTGGGACGGACCGTAGTTTGGCCGGGAAGCACGGATTTTCCCGTCCATAATGCGCACCATCTGGCATAATCTCAGTGAAAATCCGCATTTTCTGACCGAAAATACGGCCCGCTGAGCGTACGCCACCTTTTCAGATCCGGTCTAAAAAAGTCGATAGCGGATCCACACCCTGACGGAAGATTTCAAAAATCTTCTATTTTGTACGCCCGGGAGATTGCTGAAAAACCCTCGCAACGTCAGTGAAACGAGGGGTGGCGGAGGGCATGGAGTCCGCCGCAGGCGACCGCGATGCAGCATCCCTCCAGAAGATGGAACCCGTTCGGTGGAGAACCCCTTCGGGGTTCATCTGTTCAGGGCCCTCCCTTCCCCGGGGTTTTGCTTCACTCAATCCCGGGCGCATCTGTTTGATCCCTTTGGGGTCACGGACACATCATTTGGTTGTGAAATCGTAGAGTGGATTGAGAAGAAAAATACATACCGTACACGCCGACATCACCGTGTGTCCGTTGTAGTCCACGCAGCGAAGCGGAGTGGACGTTGTTATTTAACCACGCGGGAAAGACCGTCCGGTCACGCTGTTTGATCACGAATGTGTGTCGACCCTTCTCAAAACAGTGTGTTTAAAACAAAAAACCGTTCGATGAACAGGGCTTTCACGCACGCCACCGTGAAACTCTTCTCGAACGGGGAAAGAACCCGGACAAGAAACAACGTCCACTCCGCTTCGCTGCGTGGACTACAACGGACACACGTAATCAAAGGACACATTTCATTTGCCCCTGGATGGACAATTGGAAACCATCCCGGTGTCGAATTATGCAATGTGACGACTCAGACGCCATCTCCGATCTTGTAAATTGGTCACCTGGCATGACAATGCGAGAAATAGGTGCCCTCAGTGCAGAACCCCTTCAGGCCCATCTGTTCAGGACCTTCCCTTCCCCGGGGTTTCGCTTCACTCAACCCCGGGCGAACCTGCTCGATCGCTCAGGGGTTGGGGACTCACTGAGACGGTTGGGGCACTGGTAATGTCTAATCATACAAACCCATCCAGACCTCTACTCCGTGAATCCCAAGGGGGGTTCCACAGAGTAGCCCAGAGGAAACCGAGCGGAGCGAGGCGCCCCCTGGAAAGATTCGACCTCAATTCATAATGAACTCTGAAAGGGTTCTACACATTGAAAAGCAAGATCATGGACAAAATCTTGAATCTTTGTCGAGAGACAAGAAAAAAATCATATTTCCGCGAATTACCCGGTGTGCGACTGCACTTGATCCATTCGTCATCTGCTTGCAACGTCATCCGGATCTCATCAACGGGCCGTATGCTGTACACGAAAATACAGGGGTCCACTTTCCTCCCTGAAATCTAAACTGATCATTCACACTTCGTTTGCGTCTTCACGGACGGTTCCCCTCCGGTCACAGGTAGTATGACCTTCCGAACCGGATCCTTCTCCGGTTTTATCGTCAGACGAACGGTAGAGCCGATCCAATTCTGAGCGGTGACCTCCAGTTTGGGAACGGTCTTCCGGTCCGGCCAGATGCCCCTCGCAAAAGTACTGGTTCCTTAATCCGGCCGCGGTACCGAATACTGAGAGCCGGTTTGTATTCGCCATACGTTCGACTGTATCAGCCCTGGGGAGGTGAATTACGCCCCCGGACAACATCGACTTTCCAGTTCATCGTGCCGGCAGGGGGGAATACTCATTCGTTCCTTTTCAATCTTGATCGAAATTATGTTTTGTTCCATGTCCACCGAATTCTCGCGTTGTCACGCTAGGAGGCTGCTGAAAAACCCCCGCTTCGTCAGTACGATCACAATCGGCGCGGCAGCACGACCGGGTTCGCTGACGGCATTGCCTGCGAAATCACGCCGCACTGCGACTGGTTGTGATCGTACGGATCAAGCGGGGTTTTCAGCAGTTTCCATCCCTGCGGATCGTTCAAGTTTTACTCACCTCCGGGACCCATAAACTTGCTGAAGATGGCTTTCCGACCTCGAGCCTGGAGTAGGCCGGGAACCTTAGAAATTCCCGAGATCCATGTTAAAATAGAGGTCGACCTTTTTCCTCAGATAAAAGGGTCGATTTTTAGATCTTCTGGATACCTGTACGTGTCACACCTATATAAAGGATTGATCCGATGAACGAAACACTTCGACCGGAGTCCCTCAAGAAAACGTTCGAGCATAATGGTGAAACCATCTCGTACTATTCGTTAAATGAGCTTGCGGATCGCACCGGCGTGGACGTGTCGAATCTGCCGGTCAGCGTCCGGATTTTACTTGAATCCCTGATTCGGAACATGGACGGCGAGACGGTAACGGCGGATCACGTCCGTAGTCTTGCCAACTGGTCCCCGGAGGATCCCGGTGATATGGAGGCGCCCTTCCAGGTGTCGCGGGTGCTGATGCAGGATTTTACCGGCGTACCGTCCGTCGTGGATCTGGCGGCCATGCGATCCTCGCTCGATCGGGAAGGGGAAGACCCGCAGAAAATTCAACCCGATGTCCCTGTCGATCTGGTCATCGATCATTCCATACAGGTCGATGCGTTCGGAGTTCCCGACGCGCTGGATATCAATTCGAAACGGGAATTCGAGCGAAACGAGGAACGATACCGGTTCCTGAAGTGGGGGCGGCAGGCATTTGACGATTTCACGGTCGTCCCTCCGAAGAGTGGAATTGTTCACCAGGTCAATCTGGAGTACCTGGGGCAGGTCGTGATGCGGAATGATCAGAATGGAGAGACCGTTTGTTACCCTGACTCTCTCGTCGGAACGGACTCGCACACGCCCATGATCAACGGTCTGGGGGTGCTCGGGTTTGGCGTCGGCGGGATTGAAGCGGAGGCCGGTTTGCTCGGTGAGCCGGTTATTATCCCGCCGCCGGAGGTGATTGGGTTCCGGATGACCGGTGAACTGCGCGAGGGCGTGACCGCCACGGACCTCGTACTGACGGTGACGGACATTCTGCGACAGAATGACGTGGTCAGTAAGTTCGTCGAATTCTTCGGCGAGGGCGTTGAGCGTCTGACGCTTCCGGACCGTGCGACGCTCGGCAACATGACGCCGGAGTACGGCGCCACCGTATCGCTTTCACCGGTCGACCGGGAAACGTTGA
>CAZSFH010000085.1:0-10745 GCA_964606115.1 uncultured Planctomycetia bacterium
ATGAGAATTGCTACTTCTGATATCACCTAAAAACGAGAACCGCTCAGTTCAGGTCGTCAGAAGAATGTTTTGTTCGAACAAATACGCACGTTCTATAGTTCATTCACCATTAGAAAATAAACCCCAAAATTGATGCCGGCTCTTTCAATGGGAAATCTCGCATTTAGGAAGTTCCTTCTGTAATTTTTGGACCCCCTCGTCTGTTATTTTTTTTGCATACCGTAGATCAAGCGAGCGAAGGGAGGAGAGGTTCGAGAGATGTTTCAAGCCATCGCCGGTTATGTTTGTCCACTTTAGATCAAGTGACCGAAGGGAATTGAGTTTGGATATAGGTTTCAAGTCCTCGTCGGTTAATTTTTGGTTTACTAAACTTAGTGAGCGAAGGGAGGTGAGAGTTGAGAGATGTCTCAGGCCCTCGTCTGTTATTTCTTTTCCGCCAATATTAAGCGAGCGCAGGGAGGAAAGGTTCGAGAGATGCTTTAGACCCACGCCGGTTATCTTTGTGGCCCTAAGATGAAGTGAGCGAAGGGAGTTGAGGTCCGAGAGATGTTTCAAACCTTTGTCAGAGATGTTTGTGCCATCAAGATTAAGTGACTGAAGGGAGGTAAGGTTCGAGAGATGCTTCAGACCTTCGTCGGTTATTTTTGATCTTCTAAGATCAAGCGAATTCAAGGAGGGAAGGTCCGAGAGAGGTTTCAGACCCACGCCTGTTATCTTTGTGGCCCTAAGACGAAGTGAGCGAAGGGATTTGAGGTCCGAGAGATGTTTTAAACCCTTGTCAGAAATGTTTGTGCCATCAAGATTAAGTGACTGAAGGGAGGGGAGGTTCGAAAGATATTTCAAACCCTCGTCGGTTATGATTGTAATTTCAAGATTTAGTGTTCGAAGGGATGGGAGGTTCGAGAGGTGTTTCAGACCTTCGTCAGTTATTGGTGTGGCACCAAGATCAAGTTTGCGAAGAGTTGTAAGGTTCGATAGATATTTAAGGCCCTTGTTGGTTATTTTTGTTCCTTCAAGATCAAGCCGGCGAAGTGATGGAAGGTTCAATAAATGTTTCAGGCCTTCGTCGGTAATATTTGTGTCCCAGAGATTAAGCGATCGAAGGGAAGTCAAGTTCGATAGATGTTTCAGACCCTCGTTGGTTATTTTTGTGTACCAAAGAGAAAGCGAGCGAAGGGAGTGGAGGCTCGATAAATGTTTCAGGCCTTCGTCGGTTACCTCTGCCGCTTTAAGATCAAGTGATCGAAGGGAGGTGAGATTTTGAAGATGGGCCAGCCTCTCATCGGTTACCTCTGTCACCCCAAGATTAAGCGATCGAAGGGAGGTGAGGTCCGAAAGTTGTTTTAGACCCTCGCCCGAGATTGAAGTTTTATAAAGAACAAGCGAGCGAAGGGACGTGAGGTTTGAGAGATGTTTCATGCCCTCACCGCTTATTGTTGTTTTCGAAAGGTTAAGCGATTGAAGAGAGGTAAGATTCGTGAGATGTTTCAGGTCCTCGTCGGTTATATCTGTCCCCAAAAGAGAAAGAGAACGAAGGGAGGTGAAATTCTTGAGCCGGTCCCAATCTTCCTGGTCAAGATCTCGATGAAACATAAACCCCTGAACCGATAGATCGCTGGAGGGATCTGGAACCGGATCATCTTTCCCGATAATCTTCACAAACGGCATTTTGTTCATCCGGTAGTACCCACCCTCCAAGCTAAAACGGAGCGTCTTGCGTTTGCCAGGGTACAAATAATATACTCCACCACCCTTAAGACGGACCATCGTACGGATTACATCACCTTCATGAAGCTCTGTGGAGATTGGGGCTTTCCCGATCGGTATTCCGTTGACGAGCACCTTAGACGATTCCGGGGTTTTAATACGAACTTTTTTCCCTTCGTGAGACTTTTGACTTCCTTTTTCCTTCGTTTGTGCCTCAAGGAGTAACGGTTCCGAGCCACCGAAAGGGAAGTAAGTCCCCACCGTGCCCGGCGCAATACCCATCCCCATCAGGACGAGGGCCCCCATCAGTAACAACAAGGGCCCTCCTGATAATTGGGAAGCCTCCTCCCCCTCCTCGGTCCGACCGGATCGATCGCCCTTCCGGTATCCACTGATCACCGCCTTCTTTCCGAAGAAAAAACCGCTCATTTCCCCGGTCTGTCCGATGTTTTCCCTCTTCCCCTTACCGCAGTAGCAGTCCCTCTTTTTTTTCATTGACCTTGTTCTTATTTGAATGACTTTTTGATCACAGGCAAGGAAGATTCTCTTCGCTTTTCTTGAAGTTCATCCTCAAGAACCCGCTTCATTCTGTCCGTGTTCGGAATGCCTTTCTTGTTCCACCACGTTTTGACGACCTGAAACGCTTTTTTGTATTTCTTCTGGTTGTAGAACCTGACAAGTTTCTTCTTCATCTCCTTGTAACCCGGAAGCGGTTCATAATATTTTTCCAGATTATAGGACAAAGGGTTTTCTTTTGTCAGATTTAGCTTCATGCTTTTCGTAATTTTCTTCTCTGTCCACGTTCCATTTTCCACGTTCCGAAACACCATCTCATTACAGGTCTTCACAAGGCTCTCAAATGTTTTCTCTTCCTGTTTTGACCACCATTTTTTTAACACCTCCATTCTCTCTTCTTTCTTCTTATAACCCAATCTCTGAAGCCAATTCAACTCAATTAGACAGGGAAATCGGGAGAAGATGTATTTTGAGGCAATCGCATTTGCGAAGAGGACCTCAGGATCCAGGTTATGAATCATCCATCCGGTTTCCTCATAATACCTTTTCGCAGGTTTCATTTTTGCTCGTTTCTCCACCAGCTCCCTATTCTTTCTGAGGAAATCGATATATTTTACAACCTTATATTTTTCCTTTTCGCGCAGTGCACGATGATGAAAGCCACCACGCTTTTTGACATAAACACTATAATGCCCTTTCAGCTGTAATTTCTCGGTTAATCTCTTCGCGATTTCCTCCTTGTGCTTTTCCGGTTTTTTCAAACTTTTTGATGGTTTATAATTTCCTCTGATCATCTCCAGATCTTTTTCTAACAGCATTTTCTGATAGTTCTGAAAAGCGTGATTCACCTGCTTCTTCGTCAATTTGCTGGGATAGGGCTTCAGAATCGGACCAAGAATCGAATGGATCTTCTTCCAGCATGCCTCGTCTGAAGGATATTCTCCAGAACCGAGTCTAAAAATGACTTCGAGTAAAGTGGGGCTATCTCCTATCGTCGTTTTCCAAAGGAATATAAAAGTCTCCCAATCAGTACCTTCTTTTTGGTGAGAGTAGTGACGGAATAAAAGAAATTGTTTGTTATATTGAATAATTTTATAATCTTTCAAGCGATTTCGATGTAACCAGTTCTTGATCATCGAAGGGATCAACCATTGATCGTTTCTTTCCGCCATCCAAAGTTTCATTCTCTTTTTAAATTGTGCTTTAGGTAAATGTCTCTTTCTGAACTTGATACGGTAACGAATTTTCGGCCTCACAAGCAAACCAGAAGTCAAAAGACCTTCCAGTGGTTTTCTTTCGTCACGAAATGAATATTTGAAGCCTTTCGGTGGAAACCATAAGTCATTAAACAATTTCTTTTTTACCATTTCGAGTGACGTTTTACTGGTCTCTTTCTGACCGAATATATCTTCTGAAAACGTCGCAAGAAGCAAAAAACAAACCATGAAAAGACGGATAAAAAACGCCTTTTGAAAAAAGCTTCTAATCCGAGACAGGCAATCCCTAACTGAAAACATAATTTACTTCTTCCAATCCCGTGAACTGGTGGTACCAAGAATAAACTGAATATACTGTTCCACTTCTGAATTTTCAACAAAATGATCTTCAGAACCGGTCATCCTGTTTCTAAATTTATTCATTAACTTTTGCAACACATCTACCTGTGTAGAAGTAATTTTAGGACCACCGACCTGAAATGGTACGCTTGCATCTTCATGAAGCAAAGAGCCATGACCGGAATCCAATTGTGATTCCTTTCCATTATTTGAAAAGTAAAAATGCTTATTCGGAATGAGAATAATTTCACCCATTCGTACTGAATTTGCCTCTTGTATTTGTTTTACCTTGTCTCGGATGGTTCCTGATGGCCAGTCTGAAAATTCTGAAATTGGGATTGTTTGCTTATCGTTATCCAATCCTCTGAAAACATGATAAGGGGTTTTCCAATTAACACTATCTCCATTAGCTTGTGGATATTTAACTAAAATAATTCCTCCTGAGCCTTTTCCGAAGGCTCTTTTTGTGTTGTCTATAGGAAATTTTTTCGTATCCACATCGCCTTGCCAGATTTTACCTATATTCATATCTTCTTGATGTTCATCCAAAATCAATTGATTAAACTTTTTTGGTCTATTCCCCGGAAGTTTACTTACTTGCAAGAACTTTTCTGCAGTGACCATTATATTAGCTTTAGAAGGAGGCTTTTTAACATTATCATCAGTATCTTCTGTAAAATAGATATGTGCAATTGAATCATCCGGAATGCAAACGACATCTCCAGACGGACCTTTTTCATCGTCATCATTAGCCTCACTTGCATCCGAAGAAGAGATAAATGCAAATCTTGAATCCACAGGATCCGATATGCTGCCAGAACTTGAACTGGGACTAAAAGGCAGACCTGCAACTGTATACAACTCCTTGAGTGTAATCTGGAATTTCTCTTCATTAGCTTTAGTTAGACTTTTAGTTTTATCTAACTCATCTATATTCCGAAGATGCACTTCCGTTCCAAAATCATGCTGTCCATGATCTGAAAGCAAAACAAATATTGTGTTATTGAAGAGACGTCTTTCTTTTAATTCTGATATCATCCCATTTAAACCATCGTTTGGTAAGTCGTTTCCAGAAGCGAGTTTCTTCATATAGTCTTTCGCTCTTTCAAAGCCCTGACCGTGATATACAAAATCGTTTCCAGGCAGATAAAATGAGATTAACCGACTATCTTCAAACGATTTGAAAGATTGATTCTGGAATGTTTCAATAATAGAATTATCCTTTAAAAATGCACTCTCTATCTCATTAGTTGCTGTTGCTCCTTCCAATGCCCCCCCCAAATCTTGTGCTTCCCTTAAAACATCTAATAATGTGATCCACCTATTCCCTAAATCCACTCCCCTTACATTCCGTTGCATCACATCCCACATCTGATCTTGGGATATTGCTTTATTCATTGATATTTCCTCATATATTGTGTCCACAGATTGATCAAAATTCCCTGCTTTGTTCAGAAACCGACTGCCATTGAGTGCCATATTTAATAACCCTTTTACCAACCGCGGGGAGAGGGCATATGCTGTAAATTGATCTTCAGGAATCGGAGTACTACCAGCAGCAGCATCTGTCATGTAACGATCAAATAAGGAGGATCCAAATGAAAACGCCCTAAACGGTATTTCAAAATTCGTCGAGAGACTAAAAGTAAATATGCCGAATGCAACATTTACATATTGGCTTCTTCCAACGGCAAATTCTTTCGTCACCAACCGAGCCCAAAAATTATTACCTGGAATTAAAGTTTCGCCTGGTGGTTCTCCTGTGTAAATTGATGCCCAATTAGCAAATGTTATTGGCGGCCAATCAGCAATTGCATTAATTTTTACACTTTTAGAATATCTTTTAACACTTGTTCCTTGAGTGTTTTTTATACCTTTGTTGACAATCTTTTCAAACTTCCCAAATAAGTTATTCCATGGAAATTTGTCTTCAATCTGAAGAAATTGTTTACTACCAAGTGAATCTATACCAAGTAAAATTACTCGTTTCTGCAAGATCGGGATACTGGCGGATCGTAATCTTCTTGCCCTGAATGTCTTTCGATCCTTATCATTGTCAAACGATACGAGATCAGCTACCGGCGTATCATCAACAGCTATGATCTCGACTTGAACACGTCCATCGCCGCGGTACTGTAATACTCGTTGTCTTTCCCCTTCTTTACCCGGTAATTTCGTAATGTATCGCTTCGTGATACGTTTACCATTTTTTTGTACTTCTTCCGTGTCGAATTCAGGTCCCAGAATATCATCCCCATCATTGTTTTCCTGTAGAGCAGATTTCGCTGCTTCATCACTGATCATGGTTCCTTGACCTGTAACAACGATTGGATCGCTTCGGTAAACCCAGTACCTATCAGGATGAGGCTGATTTTTTTTCTTTAGTGGACTAAGCTCCACTTTTATACAAGTCCTGGCAAAAGGACCATCCCCAGCATTTTTCGCAACATGTACCGGGTTTCTATCACGGTCAAGGTTGACAATATGAGCTTTTTTATCTCCGTCTGCTTGGTCTTCAGGACACGGGCAATTAGATGGTTTCTTTAAAAAGCCTTCTCGATTTTTAACGAACACCGCCGCAGTGAGGGTCGTATCTTTATCCACTTGTTCATTAAGAGCTCCGGCAGGTCCCCGCATTTTGACCACGAATTCATTCTTCTCACTTACCTTCCTGGGAACCGTCTGTCCTTTTTTATTCACCGTCACAGGAAATTTTGGTTCAATAATTTGATTTTCAGGTTTTTCAAGCGAATTAGCAAAATTTCCCAATATATCAAAATCACGTTCTTCGGTCTCATTGTTATTCGATATATTAATGCCTCCACCGTTTATCTGATCGGTGGCTTTCGGGTCCCGGGCAAAAACTGGCTTGGACAACTCAAACGTATAGTTCGGACCAAATGTTTTTCGGTTGATGATGTGCTGGCCTCTGCTATCTTCAACCGTAAAATTGGCCTCGGCAAAGGCGGTCACCAAGATAAGAGGAAGACTACGAAAATCAAACCGGTCAACATTTTTCATCGGTGTGAACTGGACTTTTGCTTTCGATGAATCATTTTCCGGGGAAAAACCGCTGATCACCAGATCCAGACTCCTTGCGGAAGAGTCACCTTGAGAATTAATGACCTTAAACGGACCGGACGACCCGGAGTCAAATTGAAAATATCCCGCGCCGGACATCCCAAGCCTTACGTCGATATCAACGATCTCTCCATTGACCGTCGATTTGATATCATCTCTGTTTTCATCGACGAAACTTCCGATATCGAAACTCATTTTCTTGCTCAAAGGCATATTCGGGAAGACGGCCTGTCCATTGGCTTTTGCTTTCCGATCAATAATCGGTTTATGTGGAACGGAATTGAAAGGCCCTCCGTACTTATACTTGCCTTTTTGAATATTAAAGGTTTGTTCAACCGTTCCCGGTTCATTTGAGATACTGGCTTTTGTTTTGAATTTGCCTTCTCCGAGAGGAAGGTACATCACCGAATCTGACGGGATATTTGATTGCATGGGATAGACGATCATCCCGGACTCTTTCGCGGTTTGATTGGCCGCTTCCCAATCAGGTGCCATGACTCGTGTGCCTCGGTTTCTACAGGCTGTCGGAGGTTTGAACGCACCTGTGAGAAAAAGGCCCGAGAGGGGTCGATCGAATCCTTCTCCCGGCGCTATCGGAATGTCGGGTAAAAAAACATTAAAATTGCTCTTATCCTGATTCTGAGTCGGAAAGTCATTTGTCTTCTGGTAAATTCTATTTTTGATGGTCAGATCAAATACGGCCTTCTTTTGGACCTCCGCAAAATCGACCGTAGCGGTTACCTTCAGCGTTCTTTCTTTTTCGTCTTTCTTCCAGTCAATTTCTGGGACCATAATATTTGTGAACGCCTTCCCTCTGTCATTGGTCAATCCATCGTCCGAATAAGGAGGTATGATGCGTGTTCCAGGTTCTGAAAACTTCCATCGCACCGGTACCCCTGGAAGGGGAGTCCCCTCGGGATTGGTCACTTTCACACGCAATAATTTTGTTTCATCGTTCGCTGTGACTGACTCCGCAGGCGTCGGGTCCAGGGGCGCTCCGGCACAGCAGGTCTGGTCCTGGCCGGCGACCTTCTCCAGGCGAACTCGGAACGGTTCTCCCTCGCTGAAAAGTCCTGTGGCTGGTACATCCAGTTTCGATTTTTTCTCCTCCTGATTGTCCAGCCTGTCGCTTGCCCTGTATAATAGATCGTTTATTCCAGCTCTTAAACTGGCAAGCTTCCCCTCCTCAGGCTGGAATGTCAGGGTCTTACTGATTGTTCTGTCAGGTTGACTGTCACTGCTTGAAGAAGCAACGTCGTACGCATCCGTCACCGTCTGCTCATTGTGAACTGCCTCGATACGGTCTTGATCCAGTCCCGCCACGCGATCAGCTCCCGAGGCCGTGTCGTCAAACGTAACGGTCAATTGAAAATCGTCGCTTTCGAGCTGCACGGTTTCGCCAAACGGATTGACGACCGTCTCATCATCCGCCCGTTTCACCTTAAGGGTAATTCCGGGCGGGGTCGTGTCGATCGTAAACGTTCGATCCTTCGATTTTTCGTTCTGTGCGCGGTCGGACACGGTCACCTCCACCGTCGTATTACCGTCCGGCAGCTCCATTCCACTCGGGACGGTCACGGTAAACGTTCCATTCTCCACATTTGTTGCATCGGTAAAGTCCATACCGTTAATTGTCACGACAAGTGTGTTTAAATCCACTCCGGACAGGTTATCCGTTAGGGTTCCCCTAATCGTCGGCCTCGGCGTCGCAACAAATGCTCCCTGTCCGGGAGAGTCAAAGGAAATCTCTGGTTTGGTGTTGTCCATCACAAACGACACAGAATCACCGGCGGAGGAGGCCAGCTGGTTACGGGTCGTTTTCTGATTCGCCGCATTCGGGGGTGTACGCTCGACAAAAAGCTTACCACTTGCCACAGCCGTATAGGTCCCGTCCGGTTGGAGCTCCCCGTTATCGTTGGTCCCGTCCCATTTGTCAGAGATGGTTCGCTCAACGGATGTTCGGCCGTCCGGCGTCTCTTCGGCCTTGATTTCTTTCTCAAGCTGTAATTCTCGTACGACCCTATCCTCAGAATCTTTGATCTTCAAATTGAGCTGGAGAATCATCCTCTTTCCATCCTGACGCACCTCTCCGCTTTTTCCCTGAATCATACCCGGAATCGACAGGTCCACTTCGAAATTAGCCGTAATTTGCACTGGACCCACGGCCACAACACTTACCGGGTCCGGCTGAGCATTTAAACTGACCAGCCGGATGTCTCCTCCCTGCTGTCCGTTGCCGGAGGCGGAACCTCCGGGATTATTCTGCTGTCCGGGAGCAGAACCACTCTGTCCCTGAGCGGACAAAGGAGATATACACAGCACGGAAACAATCAGAAGCACCAACGTACGACTCCAGTTTGGTATTTCGACTTCTTTTTTTTCGTTCAAGGGATCTACTCCCTATTAGAATAAAATCTCAAAAACAACGCTCTCCCTCTTTGATCAAAAGATTTCGCGTTTCTTCAGAGCGAAAAATGGATACAAAATCCCGTTTTCGGTGTCCTTTCTGAGTCACCTCACTTCTTCGATTGATGATCAGCCTCGGATGCCGCTGCACTGGTCTTTTTCATTCCGGTAGTGTGCTCTGAGTCTTCGAACCTAATCACCAACCTTTTGCTCTCTCCGTTGCGTATAACCTTCAGCTCTGTGGATTTTCCTTTTGTGATCATATGCTGAAGTCGGACCCCGTCGTTCATGTGATCGATTTTCTCATTGTCGATCTTCATCAATTGATCTCCCTCCTTCAGAATCGCCGGGTCGGACTGTTCTCCTTCCACGTAAATCCGGACCCCTTGTATTTTATTTCCATTTCGCTTCATCCCCTTGAAGCGATACCGCTTGTAAAACTGCTCTTTTCGAAATCGGTGCTTCCGTACCGTAAACTTCCTCTTCGACGTTTTTTCGACCCGGTTCTGTGATGCCCTATCTCGTTTCACCGAAGGATCACGGTCTGTTGCCATCAGATAAACCCCGTATCCCGTAATTAGGCCCGCAAACCCGACGAGAAGCCAGAAGAGCAACAGGGAAATTTTTTCTATCCATCCCCTGTTTACCGTGTCGGAGGTTTTGGGTTGTTCTTTCATTAATGCGTTCCGTTTATGTCAAATTACGTCTTATCGACCAAATGCCCAGAACATCGCTCCGGAGGGGGGCACTCCACCGATCAATTCGTTCGAACCAGACAACTCGTGCCACCAGAGACTCCGGTCCGATTTCTTAAACGGTGCGTGCCGGAGCACAAACCGCACATGACTGCTTTCTTTCTCCAGCATCGTCCCCAGACCGGACTTCATCGTTTTCACGGACCTTGAAACAAGAAACCGGGCGAAGGCCAGACGGATTTCGTTCCTGTGGTGGCTGTTCAGGTAAGAACGATACTGTTTTGCGGCTTGTTCCCGGTCCGGCATCTGTTTCTGATCCTTTTTCTTCTTGTGCACCTCCTTCAGCTGCTCTCCCTTCACGGCGTAAACCGATCGGATGCTGCCCGCGCCGAAGTTTCGGTCGCGAAGGTATCGAAACCTTTTTTTGTCGGAAAGCGGCCTTTCCTGGCAAAGAGTGCTCAGATCAATACCGGTCTCCGTTTGACCCATTGCCGCTTTAAGCAACCAGCGGGGTGTTCTTTGTTCGTAGGCGGGCAATGCCACATCCACCCGCGTCGCCGCCGTTTTCTTAGCCCATTTTCCCCGGGGCAAGGCGAGAGGATCTCCATCCACCCCGTTCAGCATCAGCACCGGCGGACGTCGAAGGAGCAGTTCTGTTTCCAGTACAACGCTCTCGTCCTGTACCAGCTGAACCAGAAGCTGTCTCCCTTCCCGGGAGGTTTCTCCATAGAACCGTGACGGGGGACGATAATACAGCGCCCCGTTTTTGTTCTGGACGCGAACC
>CAZSFH010000086.1:0-10715 GCA_964606115.1 uncultured Planctomycetia bacterium
TGACCGATCCGGGCAAATACGGACGATCGTGCGGTCAGGCAGCTCGTGGGAACAAATTGCTCGTCCTCCACGTATGTTTCTACGGGAAATCCCCGGATATAATCGTAGAGACCGATAAACGAGTCGCCCGGATCCGGAATCTCAATGTTCGTGGCCATGTAATCGATCGACGTGTCCTGCATTCGATTTCGAATCCGCTGAATCCAATCGGCCGGAACCGTCATGTCCGCGTCAATAAACGTCAAAAGATTTCCTCGAGCTTTTCGAATACCGCGATTGCGGGCGGCGTACGAACTCTGAATTCGACGCTCAACGGTAAGGCGGATGGTGGAATATCGCTCCGAGAAATCGCGGGCAATTTTACGTGTTTTATCCGTGGATCCGTTATCGGCCACGATGATTTCGAATATGTTCCTGCAGCTGTTTTGCTCCAGAATTGAACGGAGTGTGTCTTTCAGGCCGGCGGGATCATTGTAGACGGGAATGACCACCGAATGTTTTATACTCATGAAGACCGTTTCGTTTCCAACGAAGATTCGCTGACAGTTCGTTTTTCGGCCGACCGGCCGGCGGGTTCGAACGAAAAGCGTGCGTAGAGGTAGCCGAAGTACGTAATGACTTTACGAAACCAGGCGAGGGCAAAGAGTGAAATGCGGGCCATGGCGGTATCGGAGGAACGGGCATGGTTCCGGAACGATTCATGAAACCCGCCGGGCGAGGGGGGAAGCAAGCTTGTAAGCTCCAGAAGACGGCGACACCGGTGCTGAAACCGATCCGGATAGAACCGGCAGAGAAGCTGCTGACCCATCCCAACACGAAAAAACTTACGGGACAGGGAACGGACCGTGTCACGAGCGGGATGGTACATGACGATGTCCCCGGCGAAGGACATCCGAAATCCATATCGGTGGACGCGGTCGCCAAACTCCTGGTCGCCTCCGGAAATCAGGCGTTCGTCAAATCCACCAACGGTTTGAAACACCTCCTTTCGTACGCTGATACAGGCTGTGGGAGCATAGTGGTGTTTCTCGAGGGAGGACTGGACGGAAAACCCCAACCATTCTCGATGAAATCGCTCCGCCGGCGTCGGTGTGGATCTTCGTTCCCGAACCTCGACATCACAGGCGAGGTAATCCGTGTCGGCACGAGCAAGTCGACTGTGCACCCGTTCCAGCCAGGTCCGGTTGACACTCATGTCCGCATCAATGAAGGAGATCAATTCCGACCGGCTGTGCTCAACCCCCCGATTTCGAGCGGCGTACGAGGATTGTACGTTCAGTTCTTCGATCACGCGGCCCTTCCCGTCGAAAGACTTGAATTCGGACCGGATTACCTCCGGCGTCTGATCGGTGGAACCGTTATCGACAACGATGATCTCGAAGTCATCGCGAGAAAAGGTTTGCTGAAAAAGGGATTGCAGGGTGGTCCGAACTCCACCAGGATCATTGTATACCGGAATGATCACCGAGATATCGACGTCCGTCATGAAGCGTCCGCCTCCACGTGGAGGCTGAGATAGGGCCGGTTTCCGAACTCGGGATGGCAAAATTCCACGAAACGACTCTGGCGACTGCATTTTCGCCTGACGTTTTCGAAACCGGCCTGCTTCAGCAATCGTTTTACGCGGCGAAAGTGGAACCAGTTCCTGTGAAGTCCCGGGTTTTGTTTTTGCCATGAATCCCGGATCCGCCCCGAGTACCGGTTCAGAAACGCATCGGGTTCCAGTCGCTCCCAGTCCTCCCGGACGGCCGAAAAGTCAACACAGTGTTCATCCGTCGTCCCCCGCATCCGGGCGTTGGTGAGATGTGTGGCGAAAACCGAGAGAAGATACTCCTCAAGTACGTAGTCCTCCTGTCCGTGTCGGGACGAATACAGGGCCCCGGGTTGAGCGTTGGGGCGGAAGTGGGTGAACCATTCAAGATTTCGGTTCGTGTAATGATCGATTGCTTCATCGATATCCGGGACGCTCAAACGAATCCCCCCGTCGTCTTTCAGCACCCGTTTACATTCCGCCAGAGTATGACGGACGGCGGAATCACTGAGATGCTCCAGCGTGTGACCCGAAAAAATCAGATCCACCCGATTATCATCCAGCGGCCAGGATTCTTCTTTCTCGAGGTTACAGTGCAGATCGATAAAGATTTCATCATAATGATACCATTCCGAGGAATAATCCAGAACGCGCCAGTGCTTCCGGAGAAAATCACCACCACCAACGTTCAGATAGTACGGTGAATCAGAATATCCGCGGACAATCTGTTTCTTCTGAAGAACACGTTTCCGTTTCCGAAGAAACGTTCGGACGGGGCGAAGGGCGTCCACAAGAGGTTCGGCAAGGGCCGTCGATTTTAAGCGCTCGATCAGGACATCAATCATCAGATCAGGGCGACGTGAATTTGCGCAGTCGATTTCGTGAATCCATCTCACTATCATAGACCTTTTTCTCACCATCTCCCAGCGCCTTTTCGATCACCCGGATGTCCCGCGTCAATCTCATCAGCCCCTGTGGTTCCACGGACGCCGCCTGGTCACTTCCCCACATCGCGCGATCCAGGGTAATATGCCGTTCCACCAGACAGGCACCGAGCGTGACCGCTGCGTACGTGGTCTGCAAACCCACTTCATGGCCTGAATAACCCACCGGACAGGGAAAGGCGTCATCGAGGGTCTCAATCATTCTCAAGTTCAACTCCTCGGGCTTGCACGGATAAGCGCTGGTGGAGTGGCAGATCAACAGGTTCTTTGTCCCGAGACGATTGACCGCCCGATCAATTTCCTCCCGGGTGGACATTCCGGTGGAAAGAATAATCGGGGTTCCCGTTTCTCTCATCTGATCAAGCAATCGATCATTGGTCAGCATGGGCGAGGCAATCTTGTGACAGGGCACATCGAATTCTGTCAGAAATTCGAGAGAAGGAAGGTCCCACGCGGAGGCGAACCAGGTTATTTCGCGTTCCTCACAATACTGATCAATCGAACGATACTCTTCCTCCCCGAATTCGATTCGCCGCTTGTATTCAATATAGGGGATATTGCCCCAGGGAGTTTCCCGCCGTTTCTCTTTCTGATCTTCCGGTACACAGATCTCAGGAGTGCGTTTCTGAAACTTGACCGCGTCGCACCCGGCCGCCACGGCCACATCAATGAGGTCCCGGGCCAGTTCCAGCTTTCCATTATGATTGATACCGATTTCCGCCACGATGTAACACGGTTCATCAGAACCGATATCTCGGCTGTCGATCGCAAATTTACTCATGAGAAGGCTCCTGATCTCCCCGTCCTGAACAGATTAGTTCACAGAGTTCTCGAACCGCACCGTGACCGCCCGCACGTTTAAGAATGACATCCGCCCGTTCTCTCACCCGCTCATGAGCATCCGAAACGGCCACGGCGGTCCCGGCCGCCTGAAACGCCGGGAGGTCGTTCAGGTCATTGCCCACGTAAACAACCGAGTCCGCGGGAAGGTTCTCTTCGTTCATCCAATTCTTCAGAACGCTCGCTTTGTCGCTCACATCCTTCCGAACGGGGATCCCCAGTTTTTTACAGCGCTCACTGACGACACGATTCCTTTCGCGTGTGATGACGAGGGACCGAACTCCGCTCTCGCTCAGCTTTTCCAGCCCGTAACCATCCCTCCGATCACATCGAATGGATTCAGTTCCCTCCTCCGACAACCAGACGCCGTTTTCCGTGAACACCCCGTCGAAATCAAACACAACCGCACGAATATCCGGTTCGGAAAGCTGTTTTCGGGCTTGCTCCGTGTGGCGATTCCGATCGATCATCCGAGCGAGATCCAGGTCAAAGAAATCGTCAATCTCAATGGAACGGTCCACGGGCATTTCATACAGTCCCATCTCGCCAAAGAAGCGGTGTTCGGCTTCCAGAAATCCCCGGGCCTTCATAATATAAAGAGCCCCATTTTCCCGAAACTGCCGGTCACGATCCTGCCTTCGCTTTCGTTCCTCCGAATTGTGATTGATACCTACCGGCTGCTGTTCGTCGTCAAGACGCCACAGAAATTGATGAGTCTCGCAGGCGGAAAACACCACATCAAGGTTCCGGGACCGTAACAATTCAGTCGCCTCCTCGAGGTCCTCCGGAAGCGTAAACGGGGAGGTGCACTGCAGGAAACTGACCAGATCCGGATCAAGATCCATTTCGTCCCGAATCGTCAAAAGCGCCTGGATCAGGGCCGATTCGGAGGATTTTTGGGGTCCACGAAGCGACTCCGGACGGTGGATGACCGTCGCACCGGCCGATCGGGACACCTCCTTGATTCGTTCATCTCCGGTGGAAACAAACACATCATCCACCGTGCGAGCGTTCCTTGCGGTGGCCACGCACCGGGCGATCAGAGGCGTTCCGCCGACCCGCTTCAGGTTTTTATCCGGAACGCCTCTGGATCCTCCTCTTGCCGGAATGATGGCTACATTTTTTTCCGTCGGTTCCATGTCCACTGCACGAGAATAACTGAATTGAGCTTTGAACCGGTTAATCGGGTGTGTACGACGTGGTCAAAAGCATACGTTCTTTTCCAGCCTCCTGGGGATGCCCCCGGTGATAGCCACTCTGATTCGCGACAATCAAGGTCCCTTTCGGAGCGGTAAAACACCGTTCCCGGCTTTTATCAAAAAACACGGCGTCCGTTTCTTTGGTACCCCGTAGCTTATTGATCCATTTTGAAATAGTTTGCTTAAAATTGGACGTCCGGTGGGACCCCTTAATGTAACAAAACGGGCCGTACGAGGTATCCGGAACGTCCGTCAGGTAAAGAAAAGACTTAAATTTTCCAGCGTACGTATCGGCATGGTACGGACGGGTCTCGGTGACGGATCGGTTCCAGTAGACGTTGACGTTATCCGGAGAATAGGGGCGAGAAGTGGCGGCGTTAATCATCTCAAGAACCTGAGGGTCCGATTTAAATTCTCCCGCCCTGGAAACGTTCTGATCGATATGAAAGATATCCAGCATGCCCTCGTCCCACCCCGATCGCCGGTTTGCGACCGGTCCCCCCCAGCGTACCAGCTCCCCGTAGCTGTACTCTCCGCTCTCCACCTGATCAATCTGCCCCTCTTGAATCTGGTCCCGTATCTCGTCATAAATCCGGTCACATTGTTCTGGAGCCATGTACTCGTGTACGGTAATGACCCCGCACTCTCGCAGCTTTTTTTGTAACTCCTGTTTCTTGTCGCTATTCTCCAAGACTTGAACCATATGAGAGTGCGTATTTCTCGCGTTGTCATGCCAGGTCGACCACCAAAATTCATCATGCACCGTTAACCGAATAATTTCAACCATATCATATGCGTGGAGGGCCCGTCTGACCTGATTTTGCAGGTGGATCAAACTCCAGTTCGACGATGATTCATGCCTGCACTCCGAATCGTCTTACCGAGCATCAGAAAAGACGCTCTCAGGGGAAAGGAAGGTCTTGATCAAACGTGGAAAGCTGATCGTAATCCGGTTTCAGCTCTTTGCCGTAAAAACGAATTCCGAGTTGCCGGATGGTTGAAAGAACCCGATCAACTTGCTCTTCGGACAATCGTTTCCTCCAGATCTTCAGAGGGGCATCCTTCGGATCGACTGCCGAATCCGGAAGCGTACCGGGGGTTTCAGATCGGAGGGCCTCCAGAACGACCTCCGGAAGGGGAAGGGAACGAGCTCGAAGTAGTCGCCGAACGATCCGCCGTCCGTGACGGACCAATCCCTCATACGTGACCAGGGTAACGGATTTTCGTTCGCAGTGCTCAAGAGCCACTCGTTGGTCAATTGCCCAGGATGCCGCCAGCTTTTCTTCGGGAGTCGTGAGAGAATCGAGGAAATCCTGCTGATCACGAAACGCTGGCGGCAACGTGTGAAGTCGCACCTCGTCGGTATCCCAATCCGGATGCTGTAGCTGAGAAGAAACCACAGCACATGGATGACGGAGAAGAAGAAGGGGCGGCGGCAAGTCCGGGAACTGATGAAGAAGCCATGGAAGAAGACGATTCGCCCGGACCGACTTTACGATCAGGCGCCGAAAAAACATTGCCCTGAAAACCGATGTCCGTTTAAGGAGTTCCGAACGAAAAAAATTCCCCTGAAGAACCTTGCGAAGGAACGTCTCCATCTTTGTCCGCTCCGCATCCGGAGGCAGGTACGTCCTCCACGAAAATCCGGCTTCACGAGCTTCCGGAACTCGATTCAGGTGCAGCGGCTCATAAGAGAGAGCGGTACGGGGAAGGGCCTGAAGAACGGCCGCAAGCCAGGTGGTTCCCGAACGAGGACTTCCAGCAATGACCTGTGTTTGCTCAATGGAATTTTTCTTATGCATCCCGAGTCTGAATCTCCTTACCAGCCGGGCCAGCTCGGGTTTCGAACGGTTTAAAAGACGTTGGGTCATCCGTTTGATCCAGTTGAGCATCGTCACGGTGGGGACCAGGTAAAAATTCCAGCAGGGCTGAAAAATTGACAGGTACAACCATTCATGCTAAGTTAAAGCCACACTTGATTAAAGAAACGGATATACGTTTCGATTCATGCCAGATCCACTCGTATCAGCAATCATCCCCGTCTACAACGGTGACTCCTACGTGTCGGAGGCCATTGACAGTGTACTGCATCAGACGTATTCTCCCCTGGAGTTAATCGTGGTGGACGATGGGTCCACGGATCGGACGCGGGAGGTCCTCAAGCCATACGTCCGGAACGGAGATCTCGAGTATTTCCACCAGGAGCACGAGGGACAACCCGCCGCTCAGAATCGAGGTGCGGACGCCTCGAACGGTTCGTACCTGGCCTTCCTGGACGCGGATGACCTGTGGGAGAACGAGAAAATCGAGCGGCAGATGGAACGAATATTTGAACAGAAAGACGTTCGAGTGGTGTTCTCCAATGGCTGGATCGTGAACGAGGAAAACCGGCGAGTGGGACGCACGGCAAACCATCCTCCGGAAAACCGTGAGGAACTCATCCGGCATCTGTTCTACGGTAAACTTCTCCACCTGAATCCGACGCTTTTGTCCGAACGCGACGCGTTTGATGAAGTCGGGGGTTTCGACGAATCGCTGGACGCCCGGGAAGACCACCTGTTCCTGATGCAAATGATCAACCGCTATTCGTACGAATTTATCGAGAAACCCCTTTACCGGCGACGTCTGCACGATCAAAGCAAGACCGAAACCATGATGAACACCCCCGGTGCTTTCATCGACGCAAATGAAACGTTTATCGAAAGAGCGACAAACCTGTTTCCCGACCTGAATGAAAATCACGCACGAGCTCGACTTTATTACAACGCGGGCGTGATTGCATATCGAAATGGAAATCGATCCGAATGCCGGAAATGGACCTCGCAGGGGATCCGCAAAAAACCTACCGTTCTCGGAAATTATTTCCTTTTTATCCTGGCCCTTCTTCCGATTCCTCCCCGAATGACCCTGAAGGTCAAACGATGCGTTCTCGGTCGAAAACTGAATTTCCAGCCAGAAACTTCAGATATTGATAAGAATCTTCCGGAAAACAACCTATAATAGCATGATCACGCGTGAATCACGTAACCCAGCCTCTTTATTTCGGTGAAGATCACAGAAATTTCATGAAGAAACCCCCTTTTCCAAGGCAAGAACCCTTTCAATGAGAACCACTATTAGTTAAATCGATGTTCTCCCTGTTCAATGACGTCAAACGAAATCTGGCGCGAATCTACCGGCACTTCAGTGACTACCGCTGGTACTTCCTTCTCGTTTCGATCATCTCCATGATCTACAGCCTTCTTGCCGGGTTCGGTCTCGCCGGGTTTATCCCGATCTTCCAGCTGACCGAGAACAAGAATCCGGAGAATCTGTCCCGGGTCGGAAAGGCATTTCAGGCGTTTTTTGAATGGACGAGCGTCGAGCTTTCCCGAACGAATATTTTTCTGCTTATTCTTCTTTTTCTGGTACTCCGGTGGATTTTGTATGCCGGTTCACAGTATCTTATCCAATCCATCGTGGCGGATTATAAAAAAACCACCGTGAACCGGCTTTCGGAGAAGCTTTTTCGCTCGAACTGGGAATACTTCCAGAATCAGAATAAAGGGAGCCTGCTGGATTATCTGACCACCCGGATCGTTCAGGTTCGCCACCTGTTCCGCATTGTCACGAATCTTTTAGTAAGCTACACGGTCGCACTGGGATATTTGCTGGTGGCTCTGTGGATATCTGTTCCATTGACGGTCGGAGCGATTCTTCTTTCCACACTAATTATCGGTGTCATGGTCCCCCTTGCGGGTAAGACCAAGAAGATCTCGGAAAAAGGAGTCGAATCTCAGAATCAAATTTCTCGTCAACTCTCTGAATTCATGAACGCCTTCCGGGAAATAAAAATTTACAACGTGTTCAATCCCGTGCACAATCGCATCAAACAGCAGACGGACCGGAACGCGGACGCGGAGATGAAAGTGGGATTGATGCAAAAGATTACCCAGGAAACCTTTTATGTCCTCATATCGGCGGCCATTATCGGCGGTGTGTATTACGCGTTAACTTTTCACAACGCCAGATTTGAAACCATCGGCATGGTCTCCTTTCTTTTTATCCTGCTCTTCCAGCGAATCAACAAAATGGATTACGTTCAACGGGTGGCTGAATACTCACCCAGCATCAACGTCCTGCAGGAGTTTTCAAAGGACCTGGATCAAGAAGCCGAAGTTATAAATGAACCTTCCAATGTGGAGACAAAGCAGGAACGGCTTTTTCAGGACCGGATCCAGTTCAAAAACGTGAGTTTTCGTTATAAAAACAACGGAAAGGAGAACGGAGACCGTTCACAAAAAAGAGCCCTTGCCCATGTAAACCTTACCATCCCCCGCGGCTCCATGGTTTCATTCGTCGGGAAATCAGGGGCCGGAAAATCCACGATGATTGGGCTTCTTCTTGGTTTGTTCGAACCGGACAAAGGCGTTATTCAGGTGGATGAAACCCCGCTTCCCGAGATCGGCTTATCCCGCTGGCGCGCTCATACCGGATACGTCCCCCAGGATCCGTTTCTGCTGAACGATACCATAGCAAATAACATCCAGTTCTTCCGGGAGATCGACCGGTCGGCCGTCAAATGGGCCGCTCGAATGAGCTATTCACTGGAGTTTATTGAGGAGGCGCCGAACGGATTCGATACGGTGATCGGAGAGGAGGGCATGAAACTCTCCGGGGGACAGCGTCAGCGCCTGGTCTTCGCACGAGCAATAGCGGATCGTCCGGAACTCCTGATTCTGGATGAAGCCACCAGCGAACTCGACCAGATTTCCGAACAGAACATCCGCGAGTCCCTCAACGAGCTTCGAACGGAGATGACCATTCTTTCCGTTTCTCACCGCCTTGGAACCGTCATTGATTCGGATCAAATATTTGTCCTTGAGGGGGGTAACCTCGTGGAAAGCGGGACGAAAGAAGAACTCGAACGGAAACAGGGACATTTCACCGAACTCCATCAATAGGTGATGCCTTTAGACCGCAGTATGACAACTCGAGAAATCCGCTGAATCAGGGAGATCGATTTATGACGAACCAGAACGGTAACATTCATGAAACGGCCGTCGTCGATGATCAGGTACAAATCGGCGACGGTACGGACATCTGGCATTTTTCTCATGTGATGCCGGGAGCGAAGATCGGAAAAAATTGCACACTCGGGCAAAATGTCTTCGTTGGTGAAAATGTGACGATCGGCAATAACGTCAAAATACAGAACAACGTCAGTCTTTATACAGGGGTGAGCCTCGAGGACGACGTGTTCTGTGGTCCTTCCGTGGTGTTCACCAACGTCAAGAACCCGAGAAGCAACTTTCCGAAAGACACGTCCGAATACAGTGAAACCATCGTTCGGTCGGGAGCAACCCTCGGCGCAAATGCCACGGTCATTTGTGGCCATGAACTCGGTCGATATTGTTTTATAGGGGGTGGAGCGGTAATTATAAACGATATCATGGACTTCGAATTTGCCGCCGGTACCCCGGCTGAACAAAAAGGATACGCCTGTGTATGTGGAGAGGTGTTATCTACGAACGACATCCTGGAAACCTGGACGTGTGACGCCTGTAACCGCTCTTATATTCATAATGAATCCGGAGTCATTCTCGATGAATAACGAACAACCATCCATCGCCGTCGTCGGGGCCGGTTACTGGGGATCGAATCTGGTTCGGAACTTTCATAAGCTTGGTGTATTGAACACCGTCAGTGACCGGGACCCGGACGTCCGGCAGGACATTCAAAGCCGTTATCCCGACGTTGACGTGACCGAACATCTTGAGGACGTGCTGACCGACCCGAACATTGCCGGAGTCGCTTTGGTTACCCCGGCAAAAACGCATTACGAACTGGGCCGGGAAATTCTTAAAGCGGGAAAACACCTCTATGTGGAAAAACCCCTTTCGTTCAGAACCAATCACGTTCGAAAACTAATCGATCTCGCCAGCGAACAAGGCGTTCAATTAATGACCGGACATATCATGGTCTACCACCCGGTCATTCAAAAGCTCCGGAACCTCATCCGAAACGGTGAACTCGGGAACATACGCTACGCGTATTCCACCCGGGTCAACCTTGGACAGGTCCGACCGGATGCCAATGTCCTCTGGAACCTGGCCATCCACGATATCGCTGTTTTTCTGAAGTTATTTAATGGACAGCCAGAAAGCGTCTCCTCCACCGGGGAAGACTTTATTCAAAACGAAATCGCCGACGTGGCCTTTT
>CAZSFH010000087.1:0-1314 GCA_964606115.1 uncultured Planctomycetia bacterium
ACCGCCCGCTGAGGGATCACTGAGTGCACGGCACCTTTTCAGACCGGGTCTAACTGGAGGTTCGGGAGACCTGAAGGGAAAACCAGGGACCGTCGACACGTTCCTCGTTACACTCCGGACAGCTGGACGGCCGATCCAGCCTCTTCCGTTCGGAAAATTCAAATCCACAGCCCCGGCACCGCGGAGGGATCATCTGAAACAGATCCCCTTCCGATTGACGAACGTGGTCAAGATCGTCAAGAATCCGTTTGACGGACTGGTCAACGAGATTGGCAAGCTGTTCAACGGTAAATTCGCCGTTGGGAAGGATGGTCTTGAGTTGCTGTCTCGGGGTTTTTTGATCGGTCATTCTGATTTCCCACGAATAAATGACCCGAATCCAGTTCGATATATTATAGTACAAAAGACAATATAAGTCAATTTTTTAAATCTTTTTTTATCTTTCCGGATGAAGCAAAGTTGATCGAGCATGTTGAGAACATCCTTGAGAGATCAAATTTTTAGGATGGTTTCCGGCGAATCTTCATCATTCCGTGTTCTTCAGGAGGGGAGTGAAGACGGAGTGACGTTCCCCGGTCCTCGTTCCCTGTACCTTCGCTAAAATGAGAATCTTCCGGGGCACGCTTCCTGCGTTCGGGGCTCTACTTGTGGTATGTTTTTACTGGTTACCGCTAGCTCGAACGTAGATTCGATACGGGGGATTCACCCAGTTGATGGATGGACACATCTGAAAAGAAAGGGAACGGACACACCACGGTCGAAACGCTTTTTGGAGCCGATAACCACGAGGAACGATATCGGGATTCCGGCTGTTGGTTAAAACGTATTCAGGTTTTTCTCGTCTGTTAGTGGATGAGTTGATTCGGACCACATTATACCTTGTGAGGGGAACGATGGGGAAATTGTACGGAGCGGGGTCGTACGGGACGCCGACGGAGGTTTCGGCCGGAATGTGATTTTGCATCCACTGTGCGGCTTTGTGTTTCGTTCCCCGCCCCTGTTTGACCAGGATCCCGTTGACTGCGTAAGGGACCGTTCCACACATGACGAAGAGGGTAAACAGTCCCGTGAGAAGTTTTTTGCTGGTCGGCCCCCACCGGGTCATACCGGGGTGAGACATGTAAACAAGAGCATTGGCGATAAAAAATGGATAAAACAGAAAGCCGAACCGGGCGCGGGTGGTATCCCACGTAACGTTCGTGGTCACGATTGAAAGCATCACGCAGGGGATTCCGAGTGCAATCACCCACGTCCACGGCTTCCGGGACCGATCGAACACGACGGGACCGCGCGCGAGCGGCGGTTCCCCGTCCC
>CAZSFH010000087.1:1324-10712 GCA_964606115.1 uncultured Planctomycetia bacterium
CACCAGGAGTCCAATGAGTGTCCAGGCCATGAGGCCACCAATTGTAAGGCCACCGGCGAGGAAGTTCAGCACATAGACCCAGGGGCGGGCGTCAAATGGATTCAGGGTATAAAATCCGAGGTCTCGTTCAAACATGGAAACGACCAGAGACGGATCCACAACCACGTACGGGTTCAGCAGCAGATACACGAGAATGGACAGGCCGGCACCTTTCAATAGTTTGAGCGGTTTCCAATCATAATCGGAGCAGAAACCGTACGGGATCAGGAGCAGGAGACCGAGCGCGAACCATGGTGTCATCGCGATTGCGCCGCCAAGGCACGCGGCGGCGGCGTAAAACCGGTGGCGGAGCACGATCGAGGCCAGTACCAGAACCGACGCGGGGAAGTGCGGTTTCAATTCGGCTGCTCCGGTGAAGTGAGCCGGAAGCCAGGCAAACAGAACGGCACCCACAACGGCCGTTTTCCAGTTCCCCAGGTCCAGACCGAGTTTGAAGGCCAGGGCAATGCCCGCAAGGTAAAAACAGAATACCCAGTAACGACCGATGAGAAAGAAATTAGCAAATTCACCCGGGTTTGCGATGTAATATCCCGGGTCCGGTTTCAGGGTCACGAACGAGAACAGGGATCCGATCTTGAGAAGTGCCGCAACGGGATAAATCAGACCCCCGCCGTAATGTAACAGGTCCGGGTTGAGATCTCCGGCCGACGGACGCATCGATGAGATTCCCATGAACACCTGCATTTCATCCGGGTGGTCGGTGAACAGGGCGAATCGCCGATACACTTCCATTCGGTTTTCAGGTCGTTCCGAAATCGCCGGGCTCGTGTCGGTGCGGACGACCTTCTTTCGAGCACCGTCCTCCGTCTGAAACTGCCGGCGAAAATCCGTGCGGGTTTGTGATTTTAGTTCCTCAACGGTGATGGAATCCCCTTCCATCACGGTCCGGAGGGTTTGTTGGTCCGGTAAACCCCGGTTCAGTGTGCAGGCCCGAAACAGGACAGGCGGCAGAACCAGGAGGATCAGGAGGGAACAACCGATATAGAGTTTCGACGCCATTTCGGGTGCGGGTGAACGGGAATCGAAATATTTCGGTCGACGCTACAGGGGATCGACCATCAAATGAAGTAGCCGGTTGTAAACATAACAAATGCACCGGCAAAGAATCCACTCAGCACCGTTGGATTGAGCATCGCACGCTGGAGTTCGGCCGTCTCCCTGCGCAACATTTTCCCGATTTCCCACAGGACCTGAAGAATGGCTCCGACCCCGACTGAGAGGAAGAGGACCCCCAGGATCGGCTGATAGGAAAAACCACCGATCCACATGCCGAGGATGGCGGGGCTGCCGCCGAGAAGAATCAGGAGGGCAAAATGAAAGAGTCCCGGATCTTCGCGGGAGACGGGAGCGGCGATCCCCACTCCTTCGGTTAAATTGTGCAGGGTGAATCCAATGACGAGGGAGGTCCAGAGTGCATTTTCCCCCGACGCGTACGCGGCGCCGATGGCCAATCCTTCGCCCAGGTTGTGCATACCGATCCCCAGTGCAATGACGTAGGCGATGCGCAGCGAAGTGGAGTACGAGCTCTCTTCCTTATCGGACGTTTCCTGCATCAGTTGTCCCACTCCGACCAGGCCGCCGAATACCAGCAGCGTGACCAGCACGGTCATGGGAACGCCCTGCCAGTACTCGGCCAGTTCACCGGCAAACTCCAGTGCGTCAAGCCAGGTTCCAACCGCCAGGTACGCAAGCAAACCCATGGTAAGCGCCAGCACAAAGTGATAAATTTTCGCCGAAGCGCGACGAAGCAGCGGATACCACAGCACTCCGAGAAACACGGGAATGACACCGACGTACAGACCGACCAGGCCAAACTGAAGAACCTGCGAGAGCGTAATCCCCGGTGTTTGTACAGCGACGGGAATCTCTTCCGTGAAGGTTCCCCCCCGTGCGGTGACAAGCGTGACCTCGTGCTTGTTGCCTTTTACCCACATGTACGGAATGGTAATGATATTGGAGCTCCGCGGTTGGATGGGACCTTCATTCTGCTTGGAAAACGTCCAGTAGGCTTCGTCCACCATGACCTGTGCGATCTGGACGGGCTCCGGCCCTTCATTGGTCACGTGAACCTTAATTTGATCCTCTTCAGGAAGTGAAATTCGAGTAATGTGAAGTTTTTCCACCGGAGGACGATCAGCACGAAGTCCTTTGAGGCCTCCTTCCGTGGCCGCAAGATACGTAATTAACGCACCCATACCAATCAGGGGAATGAGACCGTACAGCAGCAGTTCGGGGAGCGAGAGTTCGGATGTTTCGTTCATGGATTGATGTTCACTCATGATTATGTGGTTCGATCAGACCGTTGAACCTTCCGTGGCACGTTTGTCCCACTGTTCACTCACCCCGGCTTCGTTCAGGGCGTCCTCAAATTGATCAGGTTCGACCACGTTAAATTTGCCCATCCAGCCGAGCTCCGCGAACTCCGATTGATGGGCGTGGAACATGAAGTTGCCGGGCGTATCATATGACAGTTCGATAATTCCTCGCTGAGCCTGTGTTTGCTTGATGGTATCCACCATTTCCCGGTCCGGTTCGAGCGACGTTCCGTGGTCGTAATAATCGAAGAATTGAGCGTGAGAATGGAATGAATTGACAAAGTCGAATTCGAGGGCGTTTATCAGGTAAATACGGATTGTTTCACCCACTTTGGCCGGAATATGTCGTTTCATAAACGCGTGTGCAACCGTATTGACCGCGTAAATTTCGTTGTCTCCGTCGAAATTGGTGTCAAATCCATTCATCATCATCATCAGTTCGCGAGCGGGGGGTCGCCCTTCTTTCGGATCAACGATAAAGGCCCCGTACAGCCCTTTGTGAATATGACGCTTCAGCGGAATGGCGTGGCAATGGTACAGGTGACAGCCGAACGGTTCCGCTTCGAACTCATAGGTAAACTCCGCTCCCGGAGGAATCTCGCCGGGCCCCGCGCCGGGGACGCCGTCCATTTCGAACGGATGAATTCCGTGAAAATGGATGGTGTGCGGATGGCTGCCGTTGTTCCTGAAATGAATACGAATGAGGTCGCCTTCTTTGCAGCGAATGGTCGGTCCGGGTACGCGTCCCTCATACGTCCAGGCCGGGAATTTGATGCCCGGAGCAATTTCGATTTCTTTGTCGATCGCGTCCCAGGTGTACTCCCGAACCGTCTGTCCGTTTTCCTCCTTGACGTTTCCGTAATCCCAATCCACGAGCATTTCCATCGGATCGAAGTCGTTCTCGACTTCGCCGGGTGCCACCATCATATTGGTTCGATCTTTCTGTACGGGGGAACGGCCGGATGTGCTCGGATACGACGGACCGGTTTTCGTTGATGGCGCATCCGATTGTATGCGTGAGGCGATGGCCGTTCCCAGTGCGCTGACGGCTCCCCCGCCGATCAACCCGAGAAACCCCCGTCGGGAGGATTGGTCCGGTTCCTCGGATCGGTATGAATAACGCCCGTATCCGAGATACAGGAGAACGCCGATTAAAAGAAATAAAACCGAAGACGAGGCAAGGAAAACCAGTGTCGTTGAGGACATAAGTAAGTTTGAATCAGGAGTCGGATGAGACGTGAATGATACCTTTCATGAACGGATGACGGGGACAGGTATATTCGTACGTCCCCGGCCGGTCAAATTGAACCGCAAGCGTGGCTGTTTGCCCGTATTTTACCTGATGCACACGATCCATTTTTGCCGGGACCGTAATTTCGTGTTTGGTTCCGCGATCCGTGTTTTTAAAGCGAATTTTCAGGCGGGTTCCGGCGGTCGTTGAAATCGTTGGATTTTTGTTTTCACCACGGATAAACCGTCCTTTTTCGGCCTGCAGCGTAACCGTTTTGACGTGGCTTGAGGGCGTGCTCAAAAAACCCGATGAATACCTGATCAACAACAAACCAGCGCCGGCAGCAACCAGACAGAGTGCCGGTATGATGGAATAAAGTCGATTTCCCATGAGTTTCCTAAACAGATTTTTAGGATAACCTAAGTTTCCTTTATAGGTTAACTAATCCGGGTCGCTCTGTCAAATGGGGAGGTTTCTTCTGGAACTTGTTTCCTGTGCACGCGGCGTTTCTGAGAATTGAAATACGTGTCGCTTCCGACTCGAATGAAAATAAAAATGGGAAACCGGTCGTGCTGAGACGATAAATTGCACCGGTTGCCTGCTCGTATGATTGAACAGATAGCAATCGATCAACGAATTTGACAAAATCTTTGCGTTAACGTACGATACACCTCAGCATACGAAACGACGAGGGAGACCTATGGCGAGACGGGTTCGTGGTAGAACGAATACGTTCCGAGAGAGACGGCAATGAATGTGAATGACCCCGATCACTCAAGCTCACGGCCTCAGGAAGATTTTCCTGTCCCGGAGGATGAGAAGGAACGTCTCGAAGCATTACGCCGTTATGATATCCTTGATTCTCCTCGGGAACCGGTGTTTGACCGTCTAACGGAAACGGCCGCAAAGGCCTTTAACGTCCCCATCGCTCTTCTTTGCATGGTCAACGGTGATCGCCAGTGGTTTAAGTCTTATACCGGTGTGGATTTCCGTGAAACGGAGCGAAGCTGTGCCTTCTGTAATTACGTGCTGACCCAGAAGAACACGACGGTCATTCCCGATGCCACGGAGGACCCTCGCGTGGCAGACAATCGTCTGGTGGTTGAAGAGCCGCACGTTCGCTTCTACGCCGGCGCTCCGATCCAGGAGGAAAACGGACATGTGCTCGGGACCCTGTGTCTTCTGGATCAGGAACCGCGATCGTTCTCGGAACGTGAAATGGACGTGCTGGAACTACTCGCCCTCGAATGCTATTCGCAGATGAAACTCCGCCTGAAAAATCAGCTGCTGGAAGACAAGCAAATCGAAGGAGAGGCAAATCTCACCGACAAACGGGCCATTATCCGGGAGTTGAACCATCGCGTCACCACCAACTTCCAGCTCATGAAAAGTATGCTCTCGCTGCAAAAACAGAATGCTCGTTCGGAACAAACCTGGCGTTTAATCGACCGTGAAATTGCCCTGGTGGAGCTTCTCAGCCTGATTCATGATGAATTAATGAACCTCTCCTCCTCCGAGTATATCCCCATTAACGCGTTTTTCACTCGTCTGATTCGGATTATCTTTCAGCGAAAAGAGGGCGAACGGAGGCCCGTGAACATACAGAAGGAGCTGGAGGACGATCAGCTCCACAGCTCCACCTGCCAGGCACTGGGTCTTATTCTGAATCAGTTGATTCAAAATGTCTTTGATCGGGCCGAGCACGCTTCCTCCACGGTGGACGTACGGATCCGGATGAACCGAAAAAACGACACGTTTCGGTTGTCCGTTCAGGACGACGGACCTGCTCTGCGTGACGAACAGGACGGAGGTCCATACACCGACCGCGGAATGAATCTGATCAAGCGCCTGACCGAGGAAAAACTGTTTGGAACGTTCTCCATTGAGTCCGGGGAATCGGAGGGGATATCCCGATTTCTTCTGGAGTTCCCGGCCATCACAAAAGAGTCGGAAGAAGGCTGACGAGATGGATTGTCGGGAACGGCGACGGCCTTGTTCCCGTACCGCACGGAGTGTGAATCGTCTTTTCGAGTGGAGGCTGGCACCCGGGGCGACGCGCGAAGGAGACGATTCCGCCACGGTCCCGGATTGATTGTTTCGAGGCTTGTTTTTTATCATTGAGCCGGTTCGCGGTGTTTTTTTCTTTCGTCCACACGTTTTTATGCGATATCTGATTACGGGTGGAGCGGGATTTATTGGTTCCCACCTATCCGATCACCTGATTGATCGTGGGCATCATGTGCAGGTGCTGGATGACCTGTCGACGGGTCGGATGGAGAACATCCGTCACCTGAAACAACATGATCGGTTCGACTACGTCATCGACGACGTCGAGGATGAACGTCTCCTGGCCGAACTGGTGGATGAAGCGGATACCGTCTTTCACCTGGCCGCGGCGGTGGGGGTTTTTCTGATTATCGAGGATCCGGTCGATACCATTGAGACCAATATCACCGGCACCCGCAAAGTGCTCCGGATGGCGGCGAAAAAGAAAAAACGTGTGTTGCTGGCGTCGACCTCGGAAGTGTACGGGAAATCGACGGATTATCCGTACCGGGAGGACGGGGATATGGTGCTGGGACCGTCCTCCCGAGCCCGCTGGTCATATGCCTGTTCGAAAGCGATTGACGAATTCCTCGGCATCAGCTACTGGGAGCAGAAAGACGTGCCGGTCGTGATTGCCCGGCTGTTCAACACGGTCGGTCCGAGGCAGGTCGGACAGTACGGCATGGTGATTCCCCGTTTTGTCGATCAGGCGCTGAAAGGAGGTCCGATCACGGTGTTCGGAGACGGCACACAGCGGCGATGTTTTGCCCACGTGAAAGATGTGGTGGAAGGGTTGAGTCAGCTTGTACGCTCAGATGATTGTATGGGCAAGGTGTACAATATCGGCAACGATCGTGAAATTACCATCAAACGCCTCGCCGAAATGGTTCGGCGGAAGGTGAATCCGGAGGCGCCCATCGAAATGATTCCATACGATGAAGCGTACGAGGAGGGATTTGAGGACATGGAACGTCGCGTGCCGGATTTATCGCGCATCCGGGAGGCCATCGACTACGACCCCGAACGGACGATTGATGACATCCTGCAGGACGTGATAGCGTTTCAGAAGCGCGACGGCGCGAATTAACGGAAGGTTGATATTATTCCGGCGTGTGTTTCGTTTTCTCGGGAGGTTTCGGATACAGCGGGCGCCCGCTGGAGTCGAACAGGTAGCAATCATGCGGATCGAAACGGAGCGTTACCGTGGTTCCTTCCTCCGGCGGATCGGACGTTCTCGTTTCGACGACCCAGTCCCGGTCATCGATCCGGCCGTGAAGGAGAGTGCTTTTCCCAAGGGATTCCCGAACGTCCACGTCCATTTCGAAGGTGACCTGAGAATTCGATTCCGAATCGTTTAAGAACAGGTCTTCGGGTCGGATGCCATACGTAGCTGAGCCGACCGGCTCAACGCCACTTCGAAACGTCTCCGCCGGGAGTTCGAAGGAAAACGTCTCATCGAACATGTTCATCGAGGGGCTTCCGATGAACTCCGCGACGAAGAGGTGTTCGGGGTGATGATAGATTTCCGTCGACGTACCGTGCTGAATCAGTTTTCCGTCTCGCATCACGGCGATCTGATCACCGATTGTCAGCGCTTCCTTCTGATCATGCGTGACGTAGATGGTAGTCACGCCGAGCTCCCGCTGGAGTTTAATAATTTCCGATCGCATTTCCCGCCGAAGTTTGGCGTCCAGGTTGGACAGCGGTTCGTCGAATAGAAAGACCTTCGGGTCCCGGATGATGGCTCGTCCCAGCGCGACGCGCTGTTGCTGACCCCCTGACAGCTCTTTTGGTCGCTGGTTCATCAGGTCGGAAATATTCAGCAGTTCAGCCGTCGATTCCGCTTCTTCAACGATGGTGGAGGATGGAAGGTCCGTGGAGTACTGCAGACCCGCTTCCAGGTTCTGACGGACGGTTTTGTGGGGATATAGGGCGTAGTTCTGAAAGACCATTGCGATGTCCCGTTCGGCGGGTGGTTTATGGGTGACGTCCTCGTCGCCAATCTGAATTCGGCCATCGGTGACCTCCTCCAACCCGGCCAGCATGCGGAGGGTGGTCGATTTTCCGCAGCCGGACGGCCCGACGAGAACGAGGAGGGATCCGTCCTCGACCTGAAGACCGAGGTCGTCGACGGCGACCGTTTCGTCGCTGGTTCCAGGGTCGAAGATCTTGGTCACGTTTTCGAATCGAACGTCGCTCACAGCGTCCTCCGTTCAGACGTCAGGTACATCAACGACGAGCGTATCATGGGTTGTCTTCGATTTTTCTGGCGAGTGATTGAACTTTTCGGTTCATTTTTCGAGCCGTTTCCCGTGCCGAGAGATCGCCACGCAGGAAATCTCGAACGAGAATTCGGGACAGGACCTTCGTCCCGTAAATTTTTGAAATTAACCGTCCTCGTCCCTGTTTCAGTCCCCACCGGTTTGCTTTTTCCATGCCCTGCATCATTTCCTTCACCAGTGACGAGGAGTATTTTTTGAGCTGAGGGGAGGAGTTTTTCCAGGTGTTGACGTACGTTTTCGGACGTTGCTGGGTGCCCTTCAGCAGAGGAAATTTTCCGAGGGGATCCATCTGAAAAAATCGCACGTAGCCGTCGCTCATCATGAAGCGGATGAATTCTTTGGCGTTGTCCGTCTGGCCCGACGAGGTGATACCGTATCCGTTCAGGCTGATGTAACCCGCGGAGCCTCGTGGTCCGTTGAGGGTCGTCTCCACCTTTGTTTTCGCGGGAAGATCCTTGACGCCTACGTTGATGTCCTCCCGAGCTCCCGCCAGTTCGTCCAGGATGAACGGGGACCAGAAAATCTGCGGGGTTCGGCCCACGAGATAATAAAGCCGGGTATGTTTCCAGTAATAATTGCCGGGCGGGGTATAGGAGGCGAGCTTTTTGTAGAATTCAAGAGCTTCCACCATGTTCCTGGTGTCCAGTTCGATCTCTCCCTTTTCGTTCAACAGATGAGCGTCGTTGGAAAGGGCGACCTGTTCCAGCGTCGACAGCGTGTAGATGTTGTTCGGCGCGGTCGGGACGAGGACCCCGAATCGATGCGGTAGATCATGCATTGATTTCGCGGCGCGGAGCATGTGGTCCCAGGAGGTAGGGGGGGGCAGGTCATGCTGTTCGAACAGATCGGAGCGGTACAGGGTCAGGTTTACCCAGCCATCACTGGGCACCATTGAATATCCCTCCTCCGCCCCCAGCAGGTGGAGTCCACGAAAGTGCTCCCGTCCGAGTGTCTCGATAACGTCCCGGGTGGCCTGCGGGTCCAGGATGCCGGACATCGCCCAGCCGTTGGCGCTCGAGGCGGAGGTGAACAGGAGGTCCGGAAGGGTTCCGGCCGCTTTATTGGCGATCATTTTCTGATTGAGCTTGCTCTGCTGGACGGGCACGATCTGCACCGGGATACCGGTCTTGTCCTGGAAATCCGCCGCGAGATCCTTCTGTACCTTCATCCGGGCCGACTCCACTTCCGTCGTCCAGAAGACAAGGGCGTTACCTCCGGCTTTTTCAGTTTCTTGTTGGGACGCGGCCTTCTTTTGAGTTTGTTTTTGAGTTTGGTCTTTACGGTCACATCCCGTACGGGGGACCAGCAGGAGTCCCAGCAGAACGAGAAACGGAACGGGCGAGGACCGGCTGCTTTTCGTTACATTCAGCATTTCGGACGGAATTAACATGACAATGCAAGAAATTCGCATCCTCAGTTCTTCGTGTTGAAGGAATGAATGCCATTAAGGCATT
>CAZSFH010000088.1:0-10633 GCA_964606115.1 uncultured Planctomycetia bacterium
CTGGGTGGCACCAGCCTGTCCCCCGGCCGGCTCCTGCTGCGTTGTGCCCTCAACAGGCTGGGTCGTGGCCGGGGCGCCCGTATCTTCGGCGACATCATCAAATTCCTCGTCGACCAGGGTGGACCCTTCATCCGTCAGGGTCCCTTCCTCGTCACCGATATCAAATTCCTGCGTGGGTTCCGTGTCCGATTCGGAGGGAGCCTCCTCTTCCACAAGGGTCTCGTCCGTCAGGGTTTCATCCGAGCCAAACTCGGTTTCCTCCTCGTCCGCGACAACGTCAAGATCATCTTCCTCGAAAATCACTTCCTCCGTTTCCGCCGTGTCTTCCGGTCCCGATTCCTCCTCTTCGTCAAGCACCAGTTCTTCCTCGAGATCGGCCAGATCCGTTTCCTCGTCGATCTCGATCTCGTCAAGATTCAGGTCGGCGTCGTCGCCCGCTTCCGGTTCATCCGTAATGGTCTGCTCACCCGAAACTTCCTCATCGGGAAGAACGATGTCCGGTTCCCCTTCCTCTTCACCTCCCTCTTTAAGGGAATCAACGTCCTCCTCGCGGAACTTCATCTTGTTCGAGGAACGAAACGCTCGTAATTTTCCTTCGGACACCATCTGTTTGAGCTCGTCTTCGTCCACCTCGAGCTCACCAATCACCTCGTCCATTGACATATAATCTTCTTGTCCTTTTTCCTGTTCGTCGTCGGCCATGGTATGCTCCAGTAGAATGAATTACGGGTGACAGATGAACATTATTCGATTGAGGGCAATCTCATGTCGGGATCAGTTACCAGATCGTTGCCGCCCTTCTTCGTTTTTCTGCTGTTGGTCATATGCCCGTTTGACCCGTGTGTAAGGGGGCGACGTTTTATTTGATCTTCCCTGCGGCCGCCCGAACGCGATATCCTTCATACGCCGATCATACTTGAGGCTTCTGGCGGCAATGAGGCCGAAATTACCGATGGCCGGCATCGCGTAGGACATGAGCACGGGTTCACCCTTCGGGTTGTTCGCAACCACGTACAGGATGTGTTCAGATTGCTGATATTGCCCCGTGACCATGGCGACGTCCGACGAGCTGCTGGCTCCCCCCTGTGCTCTTGCTTTGTTGGTATCAACGGATTGCACAAGGACCACGGACGACAGGACCAGCACGGCTCCCGCAAGAAGACCGTAGACGAAATAGTGGACTTTTTTCATGCTCTACCCTATTAATAAGCAGAATACAATCTATCGAGAGTCCATTATAAAAATGTCCAAACATCGATGCAAGTCATTCTTACGAAGATGGTCGTCTTCCCCTCAGCGGCAGGGTGTTCGTCTGACGCGAGGGGTTTCGCATATGGAGCCGGAATTGATTTGCGCGTCGGTCCGTTTGTTTTTCCTTTCGCCCGCGCGCACTTTTGAATTGAGCGGTCCATACCCTTGCCCTCTCTCTTGTTCGAGGGAGCATTCCTTGCCCCGGTCCCCTTTCAGTCGATTCTGATCGAATTTTCGATATCCGGAAATCGGATTATTGCGGGACACGAACCCGTGACCAGCGGAAAATTTGTCGTTCCATCGAAGTCAACAGGAAAAACCGATTCAAGAAAACCATTTGAAATGACCGAATATTTTGTGTAGCATAACCGGCAGATCACAAAATGTAGTGATTTCATTTTGTGAGTACCGTCCGATGTTTGATAAAATATACAGGGTCGGGCGGCGGAGGGGCTTTCTCCTTTTGCGGAGAAGGCAGAGCATCGATTTTGATTTTGAAATAATCTCATAAATTTTCATTTAGAGGGAATAATGTCCGAACAGAATGCACCTGCCACTGCCACGGAGACCGAGCGGGACGCGGACCGGGGTTCGTCCGGTCAGACCGCTGCTGAGACGTCCAGTTCATCCGAGACGGACGGCCTGTCCTTTGAACGTTATTTTACCAAAAAAGGCGTTCATCCGTACGATGAAATTAACTGGGTCAAGAGCGACATTGACATTACCAATGACAAGGGTGAAGTGATTTTTCGTCAGGAGGGGGTCGAGCACCCGGACTTCTGGTCACAGCGTGCTGTTCGCATCGTTTCGAGCAAGTATTTCTACGGGGATCCGGACAAACCGGAAGAGCGTGAGTCCTCGATGAAGGACATCGTCGATCGAGTGGCCAAAACCATGCGTCACTGGGGGGAGAAGGACGGTCTCTTCGCCACCGAGCAGGACGCCCGGATTTTTGAGGAGGAACTGACCTGGCTGCTGATCAACCAGCACGCCGCGTTTAACAGTCCCGTCTGGTTCAACTGCGGGCACTGGCACGAAAACAACATCACCCACGGCGAAATGAAGGCCTATCGCTGGGATCCGGAACAGGAAAAAGTGGTGGAGGTCAAGGATGAAGAAGGGCCGTACAAGTATCCACAGTGTTCGGCCTGCTTTATCCTCGACGTGCAGGATGACATGGAATCGATTCTGCAGCACGCCGTGGAAGAAGGCCGTCTGTTCAAGTACGGCAGCGGCACGGGCACAAACTTCTCGTCGATTCGCTCCAGCAAGGAACCGGTATCCGGCGGCGGGGTGGCTTCGGGACCGCTGAGCTTTATGCGCATCTATGACTCGGTGGCCGGCAGTATCCGTTCCGGCGGCCGTACCCGGCGCAGCGCCAAAATGGATATCCTGAACATTGAGCACCCGGACATCGAGGATTTTATCTGGGCGAAAAAGAAACAGGAGGATATCGCCCGAATACTCGTCGAAGAGCACGGGTATGAACCCGACATGGACGGGCTTGTCTACCAGGACACGGTGCGGTTTCAAAACTCCAATCAATCCGTTCGCCTCAACAGGGAGTTTCTTGAGGCCTACGAGAAAGACGAGCCGTTCTGGACGAAGGAAGTAACCACCGGCGACAAGTGTGAGAAGTACGACGCCCGGGAACTCATGCATCAGATTGCCAAAAGTGCATGGGACAACGCGGAGCCGGGGGTTCAGTTCCACGATACGATTAATGAATGGCATACCTGTAAGAACTCCGGGGAAATTAACGCCACGAACCCGTGCAGCGAGTATATTTTCCTGGACAACACGGCCTGTAACCTGGCGTCCCTGCGGCTGACGCAGTACCTGGATGAAAACGATGATTTCGACGTGGAGAAGTTTCTCAAAGCGGTTCGAATCATCTTCACCGCCCAGGAACTGATTGTCGACAACGCCAGTTACCCGACCAAGCCCATTGCCAAGGGCAGCCACGACTTCCGGACCATCGGTCTCGGATACGCCGACGTCGGCGCTATGCTGATGAAGCTCGGAATTCCATACGACTCCAAGAAGGGAACGGACCTGGTCGGTGCGATAACCGGTTTGATGACCGGGGAAGCTTACCGGGTGTCCTCGGAGATTTCCGAAATCACGGGGCCGTTTCCGGAGTACGAGAAAAACGAGGAACCGATGCTCGAGGTTATTGACAAGCACTGCGAACTGGCCGAGGAACTGTCCGAGGAGATGACGTCTCCCGGGTACGCCGAGCGTGACAAGTACGCCGGTCAGGACTGGAGTTACGTCGCCGAAGCCTCGGAGGACGTCTGGAACAAGGCCCTCGAAAGCGGGAAGAAACACGGGTACCGGAACGCTCAGGCAAGCGTGATCGCCCCGACGGGCACGATCTCCTTTTACATGGATTGTGACACCACCGGCATCGAGCCGGATTACTCGCTCGTCAAATTCAAGCGGTGCTCCGGCGGTGGGTTCATCAAGATCGTGAACCAGATGGTCCCCAGCGCACTCCGGAACCTCGGTTACTCGGAAGCGGAGATCGAGGATATCTTCGAGTACATGGCCGGGACCCAGACCCTGGACAGCGACTGTCCGGTGAACTGGTCCAGCCTCAAAGAGAAAGGGCTGACCGAGTCCGAACTCGATCAGGTGGAGTCGGCACTGGAGCACGCACGCAATCTCCAGCAGGCCTTCACCCCGGAAGTACTCGGAGACGAAGTCCTTGATCGGTTTGAGATTTCGGAGGAGGACCGCGAGGATCCTCAGTTTCATTTCCTCCGGGAAATCGGGTACACCGACGAGGAGATCGAAACCTCCGACCGGAAGATTACCGGAACCTTCACCATCGAAGGAGCCCCCCACATCAAGAATGAACACCTCAAGGTGTTCGACTGCGCGAACAAGTGTGGTGAAGGGGAGCGCTCCATCAGTCCGATGGGACACGTGAACATGATGGCCAGCGCCCAGCGCTGGGTCAGCGGCGGAATTTCCAAGACCGTCAACCTGCCCTCGGACGCCACGGTGGAGGACATCGAGGAGATTTATTATCAGTCCTGGAAGAAGGACGTGAAGTGCATCGCCGTATTCCGCGCGGACTCCAAAGGAGCTTCGGTAATGTCCACCGGATCCGAGGACGAGGAGAACGAGGAGGACGAGGAGGAAAGCACCGAGACGCTCTCCATTTCGGGTCCGAACGGGTCGATTGAAATGGATTCCGAAGCGGAAGCCATCCAGTACTACCAGGAGCGCGTCGACGAGCTCGAACAGGAGCTCGAGGAAGCCCGGGAGGAGGTGGAATCCCGTGGAGGACACAAGCCAATCCGGAAACGGCTTCCCGACGAGCGTGAGTCCGTCACGCACAAATTCTCGATCGGCGGACATGAAGGATACGTGACGGTCGGCATGTACGAGGACGGTTTGCCGGGTGAGGTCTTTATCACCATGGCGAAAGAAGGTTCGGTCGTGTCCGGTCTGATGGACACGGTTGCGACCGCAACGTCCATCGCGCTCCAGTACGGCGTGCCGCTTGAGGTGCTGGTGAAGAAATTCACGCACACACGCTTCGAGCCGTCCGGCTGGACGAATAATCAGGATATACCACTCGCCAAGTCTGTTATGGATTACATTTTCCGCTGGTTGGGAAACAAGTTTCTTCCCGACGACGAAGCGGAAGATGCCGAGAAAGCGGCCTTACAAAGCAAACCACCTAAACGACCCTCTGAGCTTCCGACCGTGGAGCAAAAGGAGCAGGACGTATACGAAAGCCAATCCGACTCGCCTCCCTGCAGTCACTGCGGGTCGATTATGATCAACAATGGCACCTGTTACGCCTGCCCCAACTGTGGCTCCACAACTGGTTGCTCCTGATTTCACTCCTTATCATCTCCAGGCACGGTGTTCGTACAGGCCGTTATTATCCGGGCCCCATCCCCTCTGGGGCCCGGATTTTTTTTTGAATGGGGCGAGGGATTCGTGGTGAAGTCGTGGATCGAAGGAGACTTAAGATGGATTCGAGAGGGGGGAGATCGGCACGTGCTGTTCTCCGTTTTCACGCAACGCCGGTAAACATGATTCCGTGTCCGTTCGGGGACGACCCATTAAGAGAATATCATTTTACGCATAACGCATACACCCATCATCTCCTTGCGTAGATCTTCAAGACGTTTTGAAAGCGATCATGCCCCCCACTACAGTTCGGTTCTGCGGGATGACATATCGGGACCGGTTCGGTCACTCCGCGCAAGTATTTTTTTTTCGGGGAACGGACAGAGACGTGTGCGAACGAGTTCGGACCTCGTCAACGTTCAGCTCTCACGCCTCCCCTCGTCCACTGAACCGCGTTTGTTTCCAAACGCACGCAGTGCACAAAGGCCGGAAATCGTCAGGGTGACAGAAGCTCCTACAAATAGATAATAACCGGGACCGGGATTGGCTCCCTGCAGGTACCAGCTGGAGCTATGGAAGAGATTAAAGGAGGAATTTAGAAAGTTCCAGAGCCAGACGCAGTACACAAGCGAGCAAATTCCGATGATCAGGTGAGAGAAGCAGACGAGTTTTTTTAGACCGGGTAACAGCAGGACCACCACGGCTTCAAGGAATAATATAGCCCCGAGTCCGAAGACGGGCATGTAAATTTTGTCGTACTCCATAATCGAGGCGTCACCGACAAACCGATCCATGATAAAACTTCGCTGGACCCATATCTGCGTGAGGCAGGCCACGTAGAGAACCACAAAGGTCAGGTAAAACAGTGCGGGAACGAGAACGGAAAGTTGAAACCAGGCTGATTTTGGACGCATGGTTTCCGCGGCCTCCCGACCGAGTCACGACGATCAAACGGTACAAAAGGAATTGACAATCCAGAATCATATGCTACGAAGACTTGCGTCATAATACAAGATTTGGACCCGGTTTGAGGAGTCCCGATTCAGCATAAACTGTTTTAAACCGGCATTCCCTGTGCGTCGTTTTCCGGTGGTGAAGGACGTTCAGGCACTCATCTCTTTCAGAGCATTCCCCGCGGCCGATGGATCGTTCCGGTAAAAAGTCCGATCTGAAACGTATACGGACGCTGAGTACGCATCCCCTTTTCAGATCCGGTCTTGTTAGAAACCGCAGGGCAGAAGAAAAACCACAACGGGTACATCGATACGACCCGAACTCGACGACGGATACCCGCTTTTGGTTCAGGAGAATGCGAAGGGCGTGTTACCAGTCGAGGGGCGGTTCACCTTTCATGAAACGGGAAAGAACCCGCGCCGAACGAGCGTTTGATCGATGGTTTTCGAGGGAATCACCGACCCGGAACTCGTCCCGGTTCAGGTTCCGCGAGGAGATGATGCCCAGTTCGGTGTCCGTGTTCCGGTAGTCGGAATTCACGTAAGCCAGGCCGATCTGTTCCCCTCGTCGCACGAGGGCGCTGGTGACCTCACCGATGCACGTTCCCCGCTCGGGGTCCATCACCGCATCCCCTTCCCGAACCGGTCGTCCGTCCGGTTCTGTTTTAAACCGAATCACGGTCTGAGTGCGATCCTCCTCTTTCTGCTTGAGCGTGTCTCGGCCGATAAAGTAGGTCTTGTACCACTTCACAAAACCACCGTATCCGGCGCCGAATGGAGAGATTTCCCGTTCTCCATCCAGGTCGTGACCGTGCAGGGGAAGGCCCGCTTCAATTCGCAGGGTGTCCCGGGCACCGAGACCCGCCGGTTCGATGCCATGGGGCTCGCCGACCTCAAGCAGTTCGTTCCAGATCGACGTGGCTTCATCAGGGTGAACGTAAAGCTCATACCCCATTTCCTCACCCGTGTAACCCGTTCTGGAAAGGATCACGTCGTGGCCCTGGATCCCCGCCTGCAGGAACTCAAACCGCTCCATCCGATGAATACAATTGATCAGTTCGTCGTCGTCGATCCAGTCCGAGAGGATGGAAAACGATTCGGGTCCCTGCAGTGCGAGATCCAGCCGTCCCTCCTGATCCCCCTCCGGCGTTTTCAGGTCACGAATTTCCACCGTGACCGGGCAGGCAATGTGCGGACGGTTGTGGTCCATGCACACCGTTCCTACATTTACGGATTCCAGCCAGGACCGAACGCAATCCTGGTTTCCGGCGTTCACGACCAAAAAGAAATTTGTGCTTGACCGGCGATACAGAAGTAAATCATCCATGACGTCCGCACCCGGTGTCAGTAAGAACGAATACTGTGCTTCTCCGTCCTCAAGGTTATAGACGTCATTGGTGGTTAACAGATCCAGAAACGGTACGGTATCCCGCCCGCTCACCTGAAGAATCCCCATGTGTCCGACGTCAAACAGGCCGGCGTTGTTACGAACGGCCCGGTGTTCCTCGAGAATTCCCCGGTACTGAACGGGCATACTCCAGCCGCCGAACTCCGTCATTTTCGCGCCAAGCTCCCGGTGCGTGTCATAAAGCTCTGTCTTACGAATCTCGTCCGGTTCGTCCCAGCTGTGTTCAGATTTCTCGTCGACGTCAACGTTCCGTTCGGACTCCAGTTCCTGCTGGCCGATGAAATAGGGTTTTTCCAGGTCAACCGTCCGGTTTCCGTTTTGTTCAAACGCCTCATCTGCCTGTAGACGCTTCCGAGCCGGTGTAACCCGAACAAACTCATCCAAAAGAGCCCGGTAGGCTTGTTGGCCTGCCGGGGATGCACCGGCGCCGGTCAATTCATTCCAGACATCGACCGAAGCCTCTTCCGCAACAAGCAGCGTGAGATGTGGAAACGGGTTCCGGTCGTGAAAAAATATCCGTCGTATACCAATCTCCTGATCATCCAGCGGAATCGTTTCGCCCGCGTCAAGAGACCTTGCGTCCGGGTACCGTTCACGGATGATCTCCAGGGCTTTCGAACCGATCACATCCAGAGCGGTGAGCGATTCGGTTTGATGGAGGTTCTGAACCACCGCGGGACCCCGAACTTTTCGTTTCGGATCTTCTTGATCGAACACCGTGTAACCGTCGGAAAGGCCTCGAATCCAGGAAAGAACATCCTGAAACCGCTCCACGGAGGTGAGCAGATGGAACCGGTTTGATCCCAGGCGATACAGATCAATTTCTTCAATCAACCTTCCGTCACCATCGTAGAGATGGCATCGATGCCCTTCGCCATCGGACAGGGATCGAATGTTTCGGGAGGTCGCTTCCTGCAGAAGCGCGGTCGCTTTCCAATCATGGACGTCTATCACAGATCGCCGGCCGCGATGGATCGCCACGGCCCCCTCCCGGGCTTCGTTGATTTCCTGTTCTTTTCCCTCCCCCGGTTCCGGTGGATCAAGTTCCGTTGTCCGGTCGTGTACCGTTTCGGTTTCCGATTCCGACAGGCTCAAATGGCCGGTTTCCACGGAGAGCGGACCTGGTTTTTCGACGGGCTCATCGAGATATACGTCAAGCGGATACCCATATTCATACGTCTCGTCGTGCTCGTCACTCTTTCCTTCCGCATAGGCTTTTTTCGTGAGGGTCTTGACCCCTTTGGCAATCTCCCGAAGAACGTCCAGTTCCACCTGTGCGTGAGGCGTGGTTTTTCGTCCGGTGTCATACTGGACCGGTTGCAAGTTGTGAACCAGTCGTGCAATCAGTTCAGCGATGGTTTCCATATCTCGCTCATCAAGGCCTCGCTGGGTTAACCACGGGGTTCCGAGCCGGACACCGCGGGCGTCGGCGGCGGTTTTATCGCCGGGAATGGTATTTTTGTTCGCGACCAGGCCGACGAGGTCCATGATCCGCACCACCGGTTCTCCCCAAAGCTCCCACTCGGCCTCCGGGTGAGCTGCGCAGACGTCCATCAGGAGAAGGTGGGTATTGGTTCCGCCGTACGGAATCCGAATACCTTCATTGTCAAGTGCCTCCGCCAGGGCTTGTGCGTTTTTGACCGTGTCCTGCTGAATCCGGCGGTACGTGTCGCTTTGTGCAATTTTGAACGCCGTCGCCATCGCCGCGAATTTATTGGTGTGCGGTCCGCCCTGTTCCCCGGGAAACACGGAGTAACGGATCTTGCTCGCCAGGTCCGGATCCGTCGTCACGCTGACCGCGCCACGGGGGCCGAATGCCGTTTTATGGGTTGTGAAGTTGACGACGTCGGCGATCCCGATGGGACTCGGATGAGCGTCTCCCATTACGAGACCGGCCGTGTGAGCAATGTCGGCCAGTAAAAGAGCTCCACAGGCATCCGCGATTTCACGAAATTTCTTCCAGTCCGGGGCCCAGGGATACGAGGTAAATCCGGCGATAATCATCTCCGGTTCATGCTCCCGGGCTTTCTCCATGATCCGGTTGTAATTCAGTTTTTCCGTGTCTTCTTCCACCCGGTAGGAAACAATATCCCAGCGTTTTCCGGTTCGGTTGAACGGAGAACCGTGGGACAGGTGACCTCCGTGGGCGAGGTCCATTCCCATGACCGTTTCACCGGGTGGTACAAACGCCTCGTAGATCGCGTTGTTTGCGTTTGCTCCGGAGAGCGGCTGGACGTTGACGTGCAGGTCTTCAGCCGCGGCACGTTCGTTTTCCAGGGCTTTTGCAACCCGTTTCTGTGTAATCGTTTCGAGAACGTTTACGTATTCCGTCCCCTTGTAAAAGCGCCGGTCCGCGTTTCGGCGATATTCGGCGAGCTGGCGTGGAAGGTCCGAAAGCTGTTCTTCCGTTTCCCGGATCATGTCGGCGGCCGGATATCCTTCCGCGTAGATGTTTGTGAACGTGGAGGATAGCGATTCGCGAACCGGTTGAATACAGAACGATTCGGAGGGGATAAAAATCAATTTTCTCGCCTGTCGCTGTTTTTCTTCGTCGATCAGGTCGGCGACGTTCGGATCGACCTGACGGAGATTCTTTTCCCAGAGGGCGTGGTAGTCCGAGTACGGATTGTTCAACGGTTTATTTCCTCAACGCAAAAATTGTCCTGACACTCAAGAGAGGGATTCGGACGCGGAACGAAGATTTTTTTCTCCGCTGCTAAACAGCCGTATGCCGCGTCCCGCATCGATCGTAAAAAGTGCTACAGGAGAAAAAAATCGTTTCCAGACGGGGGATATTGTGTGGAGCGTCTTCCGTGCAAACCACCAGAAACACCGGGTGTCGAACAAACGAAGCGGGTGTCCCAAGTTTTTTGTCGGGTGTATTCTAATTCGGGAATCATCGGATTTCAAATCGCCGTTTCCCGGCGTCATTTCGGGTTCCTTTAAGCGTGACAACGCGAGAAATTCACCTCCTCCCTTCTTCGTGTGGAAGGAATGAATGCCATTGAGGCATTCGTTTCTCCAACGCACTACGTGCGGGTGGCTGCAAGGATTTTCGAGGAAGCAACCCCATGGTTGAAAGATGATGCAACATGAAGTTGCATCCTGCTTTCATCGTCCTCCGGCGTTCCGCCTACGGACGGGTTTC
>CAZSFH010000089.1:0-10608 GCA_964606115.1 uncultured Planctomycetia bacterium
ATTTAACATGACAACGTGGGAAATCCGCATCCTCCGGTCTTCGCAAGATAGCTTGGTCGGGCCTTCTCTGCCTGATTGAAAGGAATTTCGAACCTCGATACAATGTTAATCATATTGGAGTCAATCACACGAGCATGAAGTTGACGTAGCGGTGGACTTCAAGTTCAGGAGTGTGATCAGACAGGAAGAGGGGGTTCATCGATTGCCGCTATTCGTTGCGGTGGTTCATGATTTTCGTGAATCGATCAACGAGGGGGAGGCGAGTCTGCACCGGTGATCTTCACGATACGAACCTCGATGTCCTTCCTGCTGTGAATTAAGTGACATCAGTCGAGCTCCGCTGAACCGGTGCGTCTGTGACTACGGATTTTCCGGCTCCGTACGTTGTCCGTTGGCTAACGAATTTCCCGGAGCCGATGACCATGTTTCGTAATCTCATCAAAGAAGATGAAAAGAGAGGCAAGAAACTTACTTTTCTGGATCGTCGGGATTATCCTGCTGGTGTTTATCATCGGTCAGTTTTTCTTCCCCAGCGATTACAAAACAATTGGTTACCAGACGTTTAAACAACAACTCCGGGAGGGACGTATCAAGAAGGTCGTCATGGATGGCGAGGAGCTCCGGGGTGAATTTTCTCCCCGGCCTATCACGGACATTAAAATTGACGGGCAGACCGTCAAGAATCCGACCCTTAAACAGCTAAGCAAGGCATTGGACGAGGGAAAATCCGTACAGGTCGAACGCGATGATACAGCGAAATCGGATTCTTCCGGAGAGGTTAAAAGTGGCGCAAAACAGTACCCCGAGATTGCTCCCGTTGGTCAGGAAAAAAAAGTTCGCGTCGAAAATTTCAAATTAAAACTTCCCTCCACCGAGGATTCCCAGGTCCAGTCGCTGATCGATCAGTCCTACGAGGTCTTCGGCATGCCCGAACAGGAAAATCAGGGTCGAAAACAGACTCCGTGGGTGCAAATTATTCTGTACGCCGCCGTTCCGATCTTTATACTGCTAATTTTCTGGTTCTATCTGTCCAGTCGCATGGGAGGACAGGCGGGAGGCGGTATCATGAATATCGGCAAGATGAAGGGGGAGGTTTTTGACAAAGAAACGCAGGTCGATACGACGTTCGGCGACGTCGCGGGATTGGAGAGCGCAAAGGAGGATCTCAAGGAGGTCATCCAGTTTCTTAAGGATCCGAAGAGGTTCCACCGGCTCGGCGGGAAGGTTCCCAAGGGCGTTCTTCTGGTTGGACCCCCGGGAACCGGAAAGACCTTGATGGCCCGGGCGGTGGCCGGCGAGGCGAACGTCCCGTTTTTCAGTTTGACCGGATCCTCGTTTATGGAGATGTTTGTGGGGGTCGGCGCATCCCGGGTGCGCGATCTGTTTGACTCCGCCAAGGAGAACAAACCCGCCATCATTTTTATTGACGAACTGGAGTCCGTTGGCCGAAAGCGAGGCGCTGGAGTCGGGGGCGGACATGACGAGCGAGAGCAGACGCTCAACCAGCTGCTCGCGGAAATGGACGGGTTTGAGCCACGAGATAACATTGTTGTGATGGGAGCAACAAATCGACCGGACATCCTCGATCAGGCCATTCTCAGGCCAGGCCGGTTCGATCGGGAAATTACCGTCGATATGCCGACGGTCAAGGAGCGTGAGCAGATCCTGGACGTTCATGTCCGTGACGTGCCGCTGGCCGATGATATTAACCTTGCCCACATTGCTAAAGGAACGCCCGGATTTTCCGGAGCGGACCTTGAAAATCTGGTGAATGAGGCCGCAATCAAAGCCGCGCGAGAGGAGGACACAAAAGTTCGTATGCCGTACTTTGAATACGCCATGGATCGCATCATGCTCGGGCGTGAGCGAGAGGGCATGATGCTTTCGGAGGAGGACAAACGGCTGGTGGCCTACCACGAAGCGGGACACGCCATCGTGGCTCAGTATTCCGAACACGCCGATCCGCTGTTCAAAGTCACCATTATTCCGCGACGGCGAAGCCTTGGTTGTACCAAGCAGATCCCGCAGGAGGAGAAATACAACTACTCGCGGGAGTACCTGCTAGCGCGTATTCAGGTGGTGCTCGGGGGACGAGCCGCCGAACAGTTAATTTTTGATACGTTTACCACCGGTGGTGGAGACGACCTCAAGAAGGCAAAAGAAATATCCTCCAAAATGGTCTGTCAGTACGGGATGAGCGAAAAGGTCGGGCACGTGAGTCTCGGAAATGGCGATGACGAGGTGTTTCTTGGTCAAGAATTGGGATCCGGACGGGATTACAGCGAAAAAACGGCCGAAATTGTTGACGAGGAAATTTCCGAAATTACCTCGTCCTGCTTTGAAAACGCCGTTCAGACCATTAAAGATCACCGGGAGGAGCTGGACCGTCTTGCCGAAGCGTTAATTGAGCGCGAAAGCCTGGAACGAAAAGAAATTTACGAGCTCCTTGGGCTCGAAGATGAACTGGAGGAACTGGAAGAAGAGGAGGCCGAGCAGGGAGGCGGTCCACCTCCCCCCGATCCGACGACGTCCGAAGAACCGGATGAAGCCGATCACGGAACCGATCCGTCCTCGGAGGAATCCTCCGATTCCGATTCAGCGGCTGCCGAGAGTTCGTCCGGGGACGACGGTCACCCGGATTCCCCCTCCGGGGATTCCGAGGATGAGGACGGGGATCAACAGTCGCGCGCCGGTGAGGCTTCCCAACAGGAAACGATTCATTCCTCCGAACCGGTGAATGATCCGGAATCGGAGGGCGACGACGTATCACAGCCATCCGAACATGATTCTGGAAGAAATGAAGGAACAGGAGACTGACGAGGAAGGGAAAAACGTCGATCGGCTGGCGTTCATCGGAACCCTCGCAGAGGGTCTTGCACACGAGATCCGAAATCCTCTCAGCACCATCAACGTCAACCTCCAGCTGCTCAAAGAAGACTGGGAGCAGCCGGAGACGGAACGCGAGCAGAAATCGTATGAACGGATTCGCCGTCTCCTGAATGAGATCGAACATCTGGAAGAAATTCTGAATCACTTCCTCCAGTTCGCCAGGGGGCTGGACCTTCAGCTGGAGGACCTGGACATCAATTCGTTTCTCGAGGAGCTGATCGAGTTTATCGAACCGGAACTGAACGAAGAACATATCTCCCTTGAACAGGATCTGGAACAGGGGATACCACTCATCAGTATCGACCCCGGAAAGGTTCGACAGGCTCTGGTCAACATAATCAAAAATGCTCGGGAAGCGATGTCGGACCGGGACGATGGAGAACTGTTGATTCAGACCCGGTCCACGGAGGATGATCAGGTTCGAATTTCCATCCGGGACAACGGACACGGTATTCCGGAAGAACATCTTGAAAGCGTGTTTGAAGTCTATTTTTCAACGCGAAAAGGAGGAACCGGGCTGGGACTTCCGATCGCCCGACGCATCATCCAGGAGCATAATGGCACAATCGACATCCATAGTGAAGAGGAAGGCGGCACCTGTGTTGACATTGAACTTCCTCCTGCGATTTCCGAACAAAAGCGTAATTCATGAATCAACCCAGTAACGGATCCACATCTCGAGTTCTGATCGTGGATGATCAGGAGAGCCATGCCGAAGCGACCGCTGAAAGTCTTGAGCGGGAAGGGTTGGACTGTATCATAGCGACCAGCGGTGAAGAAGCATTACAACTGCTCGATCGAGATCCTTATGACCTGATGATCACGGATCTCGTGATGAAACCAATGAACGGCCTGGAACTGATGGAGGAAGTTCGGTCGACGGATCAAAATCTTCCCATTGTCATCTTGACCGGTTATCCCTCCACCGAATCCGCGCTCGAAGCCGTTCAGGAGTCCGGGGTGACCTACCTTCGAAAACCATTCGAAATTGATCATCTTCGTAGCGTTGTCCACCGTGAAATCGAACGAAACGGACAGGGAGCCCCGGCTCCGGCCAGAGTGGAAGAGGAGTCCGACGCCCCGCTTCAGCGTCACGTCGAACATCTGGATCTGAGCGGAATCGTCGGTAAGTCCGAAACGATGATGAAGGTGTACGATACCATCCGGCGCGTGGCTGATTCGGACGTGACCGTACTGATTCGGGGAGAGAGCGGAACCGGAAAAGAACTTGTTGCCCGGGCTCTCCATCGTAACAGTCATCGTGCAAAGCATCGTTTCGTGCCCCTCAACTGTGCCGCGCTGAACGAAGGAACACTCGAAAGCGAACTGTTCGGTCACAAAAAAGGATCGTTTACGGGGGCCCATCGGGACCGAAAGGGTCGTTTTGAATTCGCGGACCAGGGCACGCTTTTTCTGGATGAAATCGGCGACATGCCGCTGGAAACCCAGACAAAATTTCTTCGGGTCCTGGAATTTCGTGAGGTTACCCGGCTTGGAGAAAATGAACCGGTGAACGTGGACGTTCGGATTGTCGCGGCCACGCACCGTGATTTGGACGAACTGGCCAAAAAGGGAGAATTCCGTGAGGATCTTCTCTATCGCCTGCGGGTGGTGGAGATTCATATGCCACCGCTCCGTGAACGCCCCTCGGACCTCAACCTCCTGATCGATCATTTCATTCAGCAGTCCAATCGCCGTCACGGTCGTAATGTTAAAGGCATCTCCTCCGAAGCTCAGAAAATACTCGCCAGTTACTCGTGGCCGGGAAATGTTCGTGAACTCAAAAACTGTATTGAAAGCATGGTGGTCACGACCCGGGGCGACGAAATTGGCGTTGATAGCATACCGGATTACATTCTTGGTGAAGATGATGAGCGTCCGGATAAATTTCAGCTTACGGGCATGAGTATTGATGAGGCCGAACGGCACCTGATTATCAACACGCTCAAGATGGTGGACGGCAACCGCCAGAAAGCCGCGGATATCCTGGAAATCAGTCCCCGCACCCTTGCCCGTCGGATCAAAGAATATGACGTCGACCTCTGAACACCCACGTTTTGTGGTCCTTGAGCACCACACGGATCCGGAGCATCTGGACTTAATGCTTGAACGTACCGATCACCTCTGGACGTGGTCCTGCTACAAAACGGAGCTCCCGACCAGGATTCGTAAGCTACAGTTCGAACAGATTCAGGACCATCGAAAGAAATATCTTCATTTTGAGGGAACAGTCAGCGGCAATCGAGGCCGTGTCCAGCAACTGGAGAAAGGGACCTACCGGCTGTCGGACGGCTCAAAATCAGAGGGCCGGATCGAAGGTAGATTTGATGGGAAGATATGGACATTTCCCTTTCTCTTCAAGAAAACGAACCGGTGCGGCAGACGAAACAATCCTGTTTGGCTACTCAAGAACACGGAATCCTGAACAACACCTTAAGAACAGGACCTTTCACGGTAAGGAAGGTGCATTTTTTTATCGGACGTGTTATGCTAGTTCTGACTGGTTTCCTGAGTCTTTGAAATGTCGAGCCGATCCATTTTTCGATACAGCGTGGAGAGATCAATGTCCAGGGCCCGGGCCGCTTGTTTTTTGTCCCCGTCGTATCGTTCCAGTACCCGTATGATATATCTTCGCTGAAAATCATTCACAGCCTGTTTCAGGTTCTCGAACTCCGAGGTTTCTTCCTCTTCGCTGCTACTGCTCTGCTTTTTTTTCAGGCGATCGGGGAGGTGTTTCGTTTGAATTCGCCGATGCTGATGTTCTCTCAATACAATCATCGCTCGTTCAATAACATTTTTCAGTTCACGGACATTACCGGGCCAGTCATACGATTGAAAGACCGTAAGAACCTCTTCGGAGACCCCGTCGCACTCCTTGTTCATTTCCCGACTGAATGATTCCACAAAATGTTCCGCAAGCAGCGGAACATCGTTTAACCGCTCTCTGAGGGGGGGGACCCTGATTTCAAACACGGACAGACGAAAATACAGGTCCTCTCGAAACTGATCTTGTTCCACCCGTTTTTGCAGATCCCGGTTCGTTGTCGCAATCACCTGTGCCTCCAGGGATACCAATTCATCTCCTCCCACCCGGTAAAATGACCTCTCCTCCAGTGCACGGAGCAATTTCGGCTGCAAATCCATGGGCATCTCACCGATTTCATCGAGGAGAACCGCGTCCTGTTCATTGGTTTCGAGGTATCCTTTTTTCATTTCCCGAGCTCCCGTGAAAGCTCCTTTTTCATGACCGAAAAGCTCACTTTCAAGCAGCTCTCCGGGAATACTGGCGCAGTTAATGCCGATAAAATGACCATTTTCATGTTCGCGGGACTCATGAATTCGACGGGCTACGACCTCTTTGCCCGTCCCCGACTCCCCGGTGATAAGAACCGTGCTCCCGGTATTTGCCACCTGATGGATCTTTGTCCGAACGTCCTCAAGCGCCGAGCTGGTTCCCACTAGCTCCGATCCCTCTTCATCCGACTGCCGAAGCTTGCGCCGAAGCATCCGGTTTTCCTGTTCGGTCTTTCTGTAAGTTAAAATATTCTGTATCTTTTTGTGAACATAGTCTATATTAAAGGGCTTCTGAATAAAATCCGTTGCTCCCTTTCGAAAGGCATCTATTGCTTTTTCGAGATCCCCCTCTCCGGTGATCATGAACACAAACGTATTCGGTGAGCTGGCCAGAATATCCTCAATGATATCGGTCCCTTCCCGGTCCGGCAACTTGAGATCAAGGAGAACCACATCCGGTTTTTCGTCGTACACCACGTTTAGCCCCGCTTCCGCCGTGCCCGCTTCCAGGCAATGATACCCTTCGTTCGTGAGAAGTGTCGTCATCTGCTCACGAACGAAATCCTCATCCTCCACCACCAGCACGTCGGCGTCAATACTCATCAACAATAACCTCCGAAAGAACCGATGTACTTCATGAAAACAAGTGAGCTGGATTTACGATTTTCGTTCTAAAGGAATGGGACACCAAGAAGGGGTTTAGTTCCTCCAGAGCAAAACATGCGGGTGGCTGCAGGAATTTTGAGAAAACAAACCCCCACAATCGTGTTTTTGACGGAAATTGATCCAGAAACGGTCCGTTTAGGCAGAATCCGATTTTGAAAATCTTTACTCTTGACAAGTTTATCCCGTTGTCATGCTTGGAGTCTTCTGAGAAACCCGACAACGTCAGCGAAACGAGTTACGTCGTAAAGCCCGGAGTTCACCGCAGTCCACACCATACGTGCATCGACGACGGTCTTACAGTGATATTCGGTGTAACTTGTTTCATATCAACGAGATAGAATGCAATTGAAACCTCTGACCTATGGTGAGTTCCAGAAGATCCTCTCTTAAAAACCCCTTTGTAACAGCGCGTTGTTGGGGTCCCGATTGCGTTTTACTGAACAAGTATGGGTTTATCAGTAATTTCATGGAACATATGTCCTACTCCGTGACCCGAGCGTCACGACAGACAGAAGGACACCACCGTTTCTTGTCGTTCCTCATCAATCCAGATTTGTCCTCCATGCCCTATCACAATCTGTTCGGCAATAGAAAGACCAAGACCTTCCCCATCACCAGGCCCCGATACAAAGGGATCAAAAGCCTCTGACTTCATTTCTCCAAAGCCGGGACCCGAATCAACGACCGAAACCGTCTCCCCATCCTCCGACCGATCACACTCCACGTTCACCGGCTGGCCCGAACCGGCCCGAAGAGCGTTTTCCACCAGCTCAAGAAGTATCTGTCGAAACGCTGTGCGGTCCACCATTACCGTGGCCTCCATCTCGAGAAAATTCAAAAACTGGACCTCATCGTGATCCACATGTTCCGATGAAAACCCCTCCGATTCGACAATTTTTTTGACCTCGTTCCCCAGCTTCACTTCTTCCATCCGTTGCCGTTCGGGAAGCCTGAAGAGAGAAAGGCGGTCCTTGAAATCTGATAGACGCTGCTCCAGTTCTTGCAAGCTGTTCACAATTTCCTCTTCGCCCTCACCCCTCCCCTGTTCCAGAATCTGTCTTCCAAGGGAGAACCCCGACATAAAATTGGAGAGCTCGTGAACGAACCCACGCGAAAGATTTCGAACCACCTCGTGCTGACGGTTTTCCATTCATCACCTCCACTTTAAATGCAGCACTTCAGAAATGACGTTTATCCCCTGTGTGACAACAACGTCTATTATTATGAGCTTCCGCTCTCTTCTCAACCTTGCTCTCTCCCGTCAAACGAATCGATAAAGGTGGCCGATGAACATTTTTCCTGTTCGACCATCGTAAAGAACCACCTCGAATAGCGTTCAAACCCGTTCATATCATCAAACACAAGCTCAAAATCAAACGGATCTCCCGGTAAAGAAACGGTCACAGGCGGAACGACGACCTCGTCAGCAGAAAGCAAAAGATCCGTTAAAACATGTAAAAATCGTTCAAGACTCCGGCTTGATCCACACTCTTCCTGTTCCAGGTTCGGGAACAGTGCCCTGCGCAAATCAAATCGATACCGAAACGGCACGTCCAGACAGTAAAGGTCCACCAACCATCGAGCCTCCGACCGAAGAAGCGCCACATACTCATCCAGCGAATCCTCACCGGATGGATCTCCTCCAGAACGAAGGCCCTGATTGGCGAGGGCCCCCATCAAACGGTCGCGCGAACCGGACGTTTCGAGGTTACGAAGATCCGGAAGCCGCTTGACGAGTTTTTCCTGGGTCTTGGACCAGAACGACTGTGTTCCCACCGCCCCGGCCGACACCATGCCAACACGATCCCAGCACAGGGAAACAAGATCATCTTCCCCCACCCCGAGCTTCACCTGAATCTTCTCATCGTCCGGGCGCATCTGACGGATTTCCCGGAGGGGAATCAAATCGAGCACGTCCTCCATCGGCAAAATGAACGTTCCGATATCCTCGTGTTCGAGAACCGACTGAATAGAACGGGCCTGTTCCAGGCTCAGGCCCTCAAATAGAATACCTCGAGCATCCCGGGCCCGCATTCGAGCCTCCGCAAGTGTGACATCCAGCACCGCTGAGAGAGCTTGATCCACACGAGAAACCGGCAACCGCACGTCACGGTTTGCCAGGATGGAAAATTTAGCCTTCTCAGTGTCCGCCATTATCCCTGCGCGTAAACCACTGATGTGTGAATCACCACAGGTTTCATTTTTCACGTGAAAAATGGTTATACGAGCGCGTCGTAACGAAATATTCCCGTTCGAGACGGGAGTTTTAGAGGGTGGGGCCCACCCCCATGCGCTTCAGGATAGCTGAAAGTTCGTCGTTGGATCCATAGCGGATTCTGATTTCTCCTCCCTTTTTTCGGTTTTTTATGTCCACTTTTGTCCCGATTTTTTCTTCGATGGACTCCTGGATGGATTTTAGTTCGGGGGAAAGGTCGTTAGACGGTGATTTATCGTTGGGTTTCGTATGATCGGATTCGCTCGCCTTCAGGTTCTGAACCATTTTTTCGGTGTTGCGAACGGACAGGTCGTTCTGAACAATCTTTTCGGCTATTCGATGTTGCTGTTCGGGGTCCTGAAGGGAGAGCAATGCACGTGCATGTCCTCCTGAGATGGCTTTTTTCTCAACCAGCTGCTGAATCCGCTCGTCGAGATGAAGTAACCGGCGTTTGTTACTGATGGAGGAGGGGGATTTGCCGACCATGGAGGAGATTTCGTCCAGGTCCAGGTCGAAGTCGGTGAACAATCGTTCGAGGGCTCTTGCTTCTTCGATCGGGTTCAGGTCCTCCCGCTGGACGTTTTCGACAAGGGCAATCTCAAGCATTCGCTGCTCCTGCAGGGGTTGTACAACGGCGGGGATGGTATCCAGGCCGGCTTCCCGGGCTGCTCGAAAGCGACGTTCTCCGGCGGCAAGGGTAAATTGATCCTGATCGTCCGGGCGAACCAGGACCGGCTGGAGCACGCCCTCTTCACGAATTGACTGTACGAGGCCCTCCAGTTCGTCCGGGTCGATCTGCTGGCGGGGCTGATACGGGTTCGGTGAAATCTGGTCGATTGGGATTTCCTGAAGCCGGCTGTCACTGGACGAGGAGTGCTCCGAACTTTGATCGGCTAGGTTTTCATCCCCGATCAGTCGATCGAGGCCTTTTCCAAGGCGTCCTTCGTTCATGCATACCTCCTTGTCATATCGGTTTTAAATTATTCATCATGGTCCTTCTCTTCATACATTAACGAATCCGCTTTGTTAATTAAATCTTCGGGTCGAGGTCCGTCCTCGGGAAAGGTGGCCACGCCGATGGACAGACCGAGGGTCAGGGGTTTTCCGTCCACTTCCATGATGGGTCCGGTCTGATTCAGGAAGTCCTTGATCCGTTGGGCGAGGGACTGGGCTTCCTCACGATCGGTGTCGGGAAGGATAAACACGAATTCATCTCCGCCGTAGCGGGCGACGACGTCGTATTTTCGGCAAACATCTCTGAGCAGGCCACCGATTGCTTTCAGGCAGCGATCGCCTGCATCGTGTCCGAAGTTATCATTGATGGCTTTGAAGCCATCCAGGTCACACATCAGTACGGAAACTTTTTTGTCCACACGCTTTGCTTCTTCCAGTTCTTCATTCAGGCGAATCCAGATGTATCGGTGGTTGTGCAGGCCGGTGAGGATGACAGACCGGCTCGCGCTGCAACTGGCGGTGGTGCAGAAGGCGTTGGTGAAGCGCGTCCCGTCCTCGGCGAGCTTGTCGAGGTTGGGCGTCTGGATGAC
>CAZSFH010000090.1:0-10564 GCA_964606115.1 uncultured Planctomycetia bacterium
AGACCGCCCGCTGAGGGATCACTGAGTGCACGGCACCTTTTCAGACCGGGTCTAAATAGTCATCCTGACGTGGCGGTTATGGCGTTTCCCGTTGAGCAATAAGAGTCTTATCGAATCCCGTTCCGGGACCATCATCGGCGATCCACGGACGGTTCCGCCTGGGACGGAAGTCTGGATGTTGGACGAGATCCGTTCGAATTCGATTCAGGGGGGGGCTGCGTTATAAGCCGGACTTCCCCGAAAATGACGTTTGAGTCGAAATTGTTGTTCTTTTACGAGGGGACCCCTACCTGCATAGAAAAGTCGAAAGAGGTTAAAAAAAATTTTCGTTGATTGAAAATGAGGATCAGTTGAAATGTAATGAGTCCGATGTACGGTTTTCATTTCATTCTACTTGAAGAGGAAACATGTTCGCTGAAAAAAACTGGATTCCAATCGTGATCGCTGGGATGATGCTGGCTTTCTCCGCATGCTCCAGCATGTCCGAGGGAGGAAATTCATCCGAATGGACCCCCCTTTTCAACGGGAAAAGCCTGGACGGCTGGGAGAAACACGGTGGTGATGCGAAATTTGAGGTCAAAGAAGGAAAAATTGTTGGCGAGTCCAAACGAGGTACACCCAATACGTTTCTGTGTACGAAACAAGACTACCGGGACTTCGAGCTGCGCTTCGAGGTGAAGGTACACAACAAGCTGAACAGCGGCGTGCAGATCCGAAGCGGCGTAAAGGACAAAGACGTGGTGTACGGTCCGCAGGTGGAGATCGAATCCTCACCTGGGGAGGCCGGTTATATCTACAGCGAAAAAACGGATCGGGGCTGGTTGAGCAAGGATCGCGTTAAGAAGAACGTCTTCAAAAACAATCAATGGAATCAGTATCGGGTTGTAGCAAAGGGGAATCGCATTCAAACCTGGGTTAACGGAGAAAAAGTGGCGGATGTAACCGATGATAAAAGTCGTCAGCGTGGATTTATTGGTCTCCAGGTACACAGTGTTTCGCACGGGTATCCACTACACGTTGCATGGCGGAACATCCGAATCCGCGTAATCGGCGAATCCTCCGAATAACCGTTATTTTCCCGTTGGAAACGGGAAGGACGAAAACGGGAACGGGATCGTCAGATTTCCATTTCCTTCCACGATTGCTTTTGATATACTAACATTTTGCTGTGGGTCTGTTTGAGTGACCCATTCTCGGTTTATTACATATATGTTCCCGTGAACGACGAAGTCGATCTCGACGAAATCGAAACACGCCGAATCGAGTCGATTAAGGAGACGTTTAAAGATTACCTGCGCGAAAATGATCTCAAGGTCACCGAAGCACGGACCCAGGTCCTGGAAGCGGTCATGATCTCCGAGGATCATTTTACGGCGGACGAGTTTCATCGGCGGGAATTTGCCGACGACGGTGCGGTTTCACGCGCGACCGTCTACCGGACGCTCGACGTCCTGGAGGACTGCGGACTGGTTCGCAAGATGGTGATGCGCAACGGAAAGGCGTATTACGAAAAAACGATCGGCAATACGCACCACCAGCATATGATCTGTATTGAATGTGACAAGATCGTGGAATTTCCCGGCGACGCTCTTATCGCTCAGTTAAATGTGCTCTGTGAGGGGGAGAAATTCGAGGTGTTCTGCCATGACATTAAAGTGCATGGAGTCTGTAGTGATTGTCAGGAAGAGGGAAGTTGAGAATCCCGAATCTTGTGCAAGTGTTTGGAGACTGCTGACAAGCCCGCTTCGTCAGTAGAATGCACTTGGGGACTCCGTAGTGCGCTGATTGGGAGACGATGCTGAACGTGTATCCTCGAGGAGCTGCAATGACCCGGAAATACCATCCGCTTAGTAAAACAATTACGATGAACCCCTCTGGCAGATTCTTCTCCTCAAGGTTTCTGGTGGCATTGCCCGAGGCGGATCCCGCGGTCCCGGACGGAAACGCGTATCGCTGACGCTAAGTATTTCTTGCTTTGGTATGATGGACGAATTCACTTCACATTGAAGATATGAGCAACGACGTTCTTGAAAAACTGGTGCTCGGGCCGTTTCAGTCCAACTGTTACCTGATCGGGGGAGCGGATTCCGACGAATTATTGATCATCGACCCCGGAGCGGAGCCGGAACGGATTATGAATGTCATTGAGTCGTCCGATCGTTCTCCGGCTGAGATCTGGGCAACCCACGGCCACATTGATCACGTCGGGGCTGTTCAACCGTTGAAGGAGGAGTATGATCTGCCCTTTTTCGTGCATCGCGACGACGAGGGTCTGGTCCGTAATATCGATCAGCAGGCGAATGCGTTTGGGCTTCCGTCTCTTCCCGAACCGACAATTGACGGATACCTCGAGGAAAACACTCGGGAAAGACGTTGTGGCATCGAGCTGGAACTCCGACCGACCCCCGGACATTCACCGGGAGGACTGACGTTTGTGGATGAAGTCAGGGATCGCGCCTTCGTGGGGGATTGCGTGTTCGCCGGTTCGATCGGGCGGACCGATTTTCCCAACGCGGATCACGATACCCTCCTGGCGTCCATCAAAGGGGAAATTCTGACATTGCCCGAGGACTCAACACTCTACCCGGGGCATGGCCCGGAGACGACGGTGGGCAAAGAACGCCGTTCCAATCCGCACCTCCAGAACATGCGGATGCCCCCCTGATATGGTTTTCGTCGACTCGGGGATCGACAGGGGTTTTACCTGGCCGGGTCGGATGTGGTTTCAGACGGAAACTGGACGGTCTATTACGGGGCCCGAGACCCGGATCGGTTTCAAATGGAATTGTTGAAATCTCACCGGACGCGAAGTTAGAATAATACTGCCAGGGAGTGGCTGAGGATAAACGCAATGTCGGCGAAACCTGTTATGTCAAAAAACCCGTAGTCCGCCGCAGGCGATGCTGTTCGTGCATCGCCGAGGAGGATTTGAGAGAGGGATTCGGCGTAACTTTTTACTTTAAAGGTACGTCAATCGGCCCGTCAGCACGGCCTGATTTTCTCAGCAATGCGCTGACGGCATTGCCTGCGAAATCACGCCGCACTGCCGCACCGATTGTGATCGTACTGACGAAGCGGGGGTTTTTCAGCAGCCTCCTAGTGTCTGGTTCACTTCCAGGGACGTTGATCGACTTGAGTTGAGATTCGTCCAGTGGCAAGAGGAATCCCCTAAAAAACGGAAGATCCGGACTGAGCCTCGAATGTCAGTGAGAGGGCTTCTTTTAAATCAATCTGCCGACGGGTCCCCTTGCCAGGCTTGAAGGAGTTTGACCGGCGTCCCTGGATCTTTTTCCTGGACCGCTCCCGCTCGGTCGGGATTCTGTCGGGTGTTGGGGGAAATGACAACCATTGAAACGATCGGATCCCCCGCAGAAAATTACTCGCATATTACGTAAATCGAATTTATCATTTAACAGAACATTTTCATGAACTCCAGCGATTTCGTTCATCTTCACACCCACAGCCACTATAGTCTCCTTCGCGCTCCCTGTACCATTAATGAACTGGTCGACCGGGCCGTGGCGTATGACATGCCTGCGCTCGCGCTGACGGACAGCGGGAATATGTTTGGAACCATCGAATTTTACAAGACGGCGAAAGAAGCAGGGATCAAACCGATCATCGGCTGTGAGCTGTACGTTGCCCCGGACATGCATGAAAAAAATCCATCTGGAACAGCTCGTGAGAACACGCACCTGACGATGCTCTGTAAAAATCAAACGGGCTATCGGAACCTGATTAAGATGGTGACGAAAGGCTATCAGGAAGGATTTTATTACGATCCACGGGTGGATTTTGACTGTATTTCCTCACATTCCGAGGGGTTAATCTGCCTGAGCGGATGTTGGCAGTCGGAGCTGAACCGGTCGTTGCTCGTTGGAAACGAAGAGGAAGCTCGGGAAACGGCCGGCCGTTATCTTGACCTGTTCGGCGATGATTATTATATCGAGCTGAACCGCCACGGGCGAGAAGGTGAACGGACGGTGGTTCGGGCTGCACAGGAGATCGCCGACGACCTGGACGTGCAGGTCGTGGCGACCAACGATGTTCATTACATGGATCCGGACGACGCGCTCGCCCAGCAGGTCATGACCTGTATTCGTACCAATACCAAGCTGGAGAACGTTACCCAGCGCGCACTACCGACGGACGAGTTTCACATGAAGAGCGGCGATCAGATGGCGGAGCGATTTGACGATCTCCCCGAAGCACTCGAGGTTACAGCCGTGATCGCGGATCGATGCGAGCTGGAACTGCCGCTGGATGAATACCATCTTCCCGTGTACGATGAGGATCAGGACGAAGCGGAGATTCTTGAGGAACGCTGCCGGGAACGATTACCGGAGAAGTATGATGAGGTCACCGGTGAAATTGAAGAGCGTCTCGAACATGAGCTGGACACCATCGAGAACATGGGGTTTCCGGGATATTTTCTCATTGTTCAGGATCTCGTGCAGGAGGCGAAAGATCGGGATATTCCTGTCGGGCCCGGACGTGGATCGGCCGCGGGGTGTCTGGTAAGTTACCTGCTGGGCATCACCGGTATCGATCCTATTGAACACGATCTGATCTTTGAGCGGTTTCTGAACCCCGGGCGTCACGAGATGCCGGACATCGACATTGACTTCTGCAAGGATCGGCGGGATGAACTAATCGAGTTCACTCGCCAGAAGTACGGTGAGGATCACGTCTCCCAGATTATTACATTCGGCCGCATGAAAGCACGTGCGGTGATCCGTGACGTCGGTCGAATACTGGGGGTTCCTCTGAATGAAGTGGATGAAATTGCGGGACTGATTCCCCCGATGGGAGCTGATCTCGAGGAGGCGTGGGAAGAGGAACCGAAGCTGCGAGATCTGATTCAGCGAGGAGGTGAACAGTACGAACGGCTCTGGAACCTGAGCAAGCGGCTGGAAGGGCTGAACCGTAATGCGGGGAAGCACGCGGCCGGCGTCGTTATCGGGGACCAGCCGCTGACTGAATATTGTCCGCTTTTCGTGAGTGATAAGGGAGAAACCACCCAGTTCGACGGGGATGCCGTCGAGGAAGCCGGTTTGCTGAAGATGGATTTTCTCGGACTCAAGAATCTGACACAGATCGAGCACGCTCTGCAGATGATTGAGGAACGGACCGGTGAGCGACCGGATCTCGAGGAAAAACCCTTTAACGACGAGCCAACCTACGAAATGTTACGAGATGGACGAACGGAGGGAGTGTTTCAGCTGGAGTCGGAGGGAATGAAGGGGCTCTGCCGACGCCTTGCCCCGGACTGTTTCGACGACGTCATAGCGTTGCTGGCGCTGTACCGACCCGGACCGCTTGACAGTGGGATGGCGGACGACTACGTCGAGCGCAAGCACAACCCCGACGCGATTTCGTACCCACACCCTGAGCTTGAGGACATTCTCGAACCGACGTATGGGGTGATGATCTATCAGGAACAGATTATGAAAGCGGCAAGTAAACTGGCCGGTTTTAGCCTCGGGGAAGCGGATAAACTGCGGAAGGCGATGGGAAAGAAAATTCCGGAACTTCTCGAAAAATACCGCAAAAAATTCGTTGAAGGGGCGGTCGACCGGGACGTTGAACGGTCGACGGCGGAAGAGTTGTTCGATAAAATTGAAAAGTTTGGTCGGTACGGGTTCAATCGATCCCACAGCGCGGCATACGCCATGATTACCATGCAGACGGCGTTCCTGAAGGCAAACTATCCGGTGCCTTACATGTCCGCGCTCCTGACAAGCGTAAAGGGAAATACGGACAAACTGTCTGAGTACATCGATGAGGCCAGAAGAATGGGGATCGAGATTCTGCCACCGGACGTCAACGAGAGTGAGGTCCACTTCAGCGTTGCTGGGGATGAACAGATTCGATACGGCCTGGCGGCGATCAAACAAGTGGGCGAAAAAGCAACAAGAGACATCGTTTCTCGACGAAAGGAGAACGGTCCGTATGATCATATTTTTGATCTGTGTTCTCGGGTGGATCTTTCTCTGGTCGATACCGGCTGTCTGGAAGCCCTTGTGCAGTCCGGATGTTTTGATCCAATTCATGACAGCCGGGCGGATCTCTTTGCGTCACTGGACCTCGCGTCCGAATACGGATCCAGGGCTCAGAGGGATCGCGAGCGAGGTCAGCAATCCCTGTTCGGTAACGACGACGAAACCTCCGTCCATCCAGATTTGCGGGAGGCCGATGATTGGTCGCGAGAAGAACGGGTCGATCGAGAGAAGGATGTGTACGGGTTTTATCTGGATGAAACCCCGCTGGATCAGTATGACTCACTGATCCGCATCCTTCAGACAACTACCCTGCGGGAGCTCCTGGAAAAAACACCGGACGAGCCCGAGCGGATCGGCGGCATGGTCACGAGCACCCGGGAGATTCGCATTAAGAACGGAGAGCATGCCGGTGAGTTGATGCTTGTCTTTACCATTGAGGGGGTGGATGGGGACGAACTTGAGTGTGTTCTGTTTTCCGAGGCGATGGAGGAGTATGGACACCGTGTGTTCAAGGACAGCGTTATCCTGCTTGAGGGAACGGTTCGCCAGCGTCGTGACGACGTCTCCTTCACGGCGGAACGTGTGGAGCTTGCTGAACGAGCCCTCCGTTCGTTCGTGGATGGTCTGGAGCTAACGTTTAATCAAGTGGAGGAGAACGAATTGGAGCAAATTCAAAACATCCTGGCGGACCATCGGGGCTCCGAACCGCTCTATTTCAAACTCAACGGTACGAATGGAGGAGGGGCGGTGCGTTTACAGGCGTCCGAGAACTGGAACCTTCACCCGTCCGAGTTTCTTATGGAGGACCTGACTGAGATCCTGCCGAAGAAACGAATTTCCATCTATCCTTGCTCGGTGACCATCGGGGATCCCCGCAGGTAGGTCTCGTCTGAAATGTCCGAACGCTCATCTGGCCGTGATTTGGGCCCAAATATCCGAGTGGTTTCGAAATCATGTCGAAAGAGGTACCACACATTCAAAAAGCAACGCAAGGGTGCTTTTTGAAATAAACGATGCCTGCGCAGGGGGGGAAATTCGTACTTCCCGACCGGTATACGTACGGTTCCTGAAAAAGACATGTGCCCAGTAAGAAGGCATCCATGTCCTTTGTCGTCCGTTCATACGGGATAGGCACTCAACGGACGCTCTTCCGGATCTCCGATTATTTATCCTCAAAAATTGCCATTAAGAACATCGGCACCCGCTTCCGATTACAACCGCGACTGAAGTTTTTGGATGCGGAAGGGGATTCAGGAGGATATATAGATTTAGGCCGCTTCCATTTCCTTGGAGTATTCTCCGTCCCGTGCGGCTCCGGTGAGGCGGAGGCGTTTCTTAAACAGCTCCTGAGCTTCCGGAACGTTGTCCGGATTACCGGCCCACTTGCGAAGGGACGGACCCTGGAGGGCGCGTCCGAACGAGAAGCTGAGTTCCCAGGGTTGCTCTCCCTGCTGATTGATGGCGTTCAGGTTTTCCGTCGCCTGGGTGGCCGACTGACCCCCTGACAGGAAGACGATGCCCGGGACTTCTTCCGGGACGGAATTGTGAAACGTCCGGATTGTGGCTTCCGCAATGGCTTCCGGACTGCGCTGGTCGGGACAGTCCTCCCCCGGAATGGCCATGCTGGATTTCAGCAGCATACCTTCCAGGTCGATGCGGTATCTCTCGAGTTCTTCAAATACGATTTGAAGTGTACGAGTGGTCACTTCCTCTGCCGTTTCGAGCGTGTGATCCCCGTCAATTAAAACCTCCGGCTCGACGATCGGCACGAGACCGGCATCCTGCGAGAACGCGGCGAAAAGGGCCTGACCGCGAGCATTGGCTCGATCCGCCGCTTCCGTGGGGGTGTTTTCACCGATGGGGGTCACCGAGCGCCACTTCGTGAACCGGGCACCCCGGTCAAAGTAATCGTCCAGGCGCTCCTGAAGGTCGTCCAACCCCTGTGTCACAAGTTCACCTGGAAACCGGGGAAGCGGCTTTTTACCTTCGTCTACCTTGACACCCGGAATCACGCCTTCGTCTTCGAGAAGATCGAGGAAGGCGTTTCCATCGTCATCATGATGGTCAAGGGTCTCTTTGTAGAGGATGGTCCCCGAAAGGACGTCTCCGATATTCTCCGTCGTGAAAAACAACTGACGGTACCGTCGGCGGTTTTCTTCCGTGTTCTCAAGTCCGATCGAATCGAGACGTTTGCCGGCCGTGCCAATGCTTTCGTCCGCCGCAAGAATGCCTTTTTCCTTTTCAACAAGGGCTTTTGCGTTTTTGTGCAGTAATTCCTCGTTCATGGTATCCTCCAATGAAAATAGTGTGAGTTAACGAATAAAAGGGGGGACTGATCCAGAAGAGAAATGGATTAACCCCGTTGTTCATTTCAATGAAAACAACGCCTGTACAATTATGTGGACCCTACTATTAAATTCAAACCCGACCAGCAATTCAAGTAGTGGTATCGATCCGGCAATTTTGATATTATATAATTTTGATTTCCAGATGAAGCAGGAGCTTTGCAGCCCGCAAGATCCTGTGATCTATTCAGGGTTTCAAACGCTCCGATTCATCAGCTATCCAGCGGAGTCCCTCACTGATTTTCTGGCTCTTTGGAGTTCGATTGTTTTTGGGATCGAATTATCACGGCATCAGATGTTTGACATTTTTGGCTCAGGATCGGAGTCGGAACCGACGGGCAACGATCATTTGAAACAGATGCGGGAGCGGATGGTGGAAGAGCAGATTGCCGGACGGGGGATCACTGATCCGCGGGTGCTGGAGGCGATGCGAAGCATACCACGCCATGAGTTTGTGAAGGAACAGACCACCGAGGCGTATGAAGATCGTCCTTTACCGATTGGAAACGGACAGACGATCTCTCAACCGTACATGGTGGCATGGATGACGGACGTTCTGGATCTGGAGACCGATCACACGGTGCTCGAAATTGGCACGGGGTCGGGGTATCAAACTGCGATTCTGGCGCATATTGCGGACCGGGTGTATACCGTTGAACGACATGATTCACTGACCGAAGAGGCTCGGAAAACGCTTGACCGGCTGGAGATTCAAAATGTTGAGTACCGGGTCGGGGACGGCACGCTTGGATGGCCTGAACATGCTCCTTACGATCGGATCATGGTGACGGCTGGTGCTCCTTCCGTTCCGGGACCTCTGAAAAACCAGCTGAGTAAGCAGAATGGCAAACTGGTGATTCCGGTCGGGGAAAGTAGCGGTCAGGTGCTGACCCGGGTCCTCCGTGATGGTGAATCGTTCGAGCGGGAAAAGCTCGGAAACTGTGTGTTTGTACAGCTGATCGGGGAAGAAGGTTGGTAAACGTCCGAATGCGAAGGTTTGTCATGCGAGGTAAACGGATTCCAATCGTGTTGGTCTTGCTTGGAGTTCCGTTTCTAATCTGTTGTTCAACGGATTTCGTGCCCGAGGCCCCGGAGTTGCGGTCCGAGGCTCTTGAACAGGTGGAAAGGAAAGAACCCGATGAGAAACGTGAAGACGCGTTTCTGAAAGCGTATTCTTCTGACTTCAAAAAAATGTACGAATCAAAGAACCCCTGGACCAACTATATGCTGGTCTATCTCGGGGTTCGTTTTCTGGAAAAAGACGGGATTCGGAGGTATCGAAATGGGAGCAATTCAACGCCCCGGGGTTACCCTGGCATCCACCAGTTCCTTAAACACGTTAAAAAACACGGAGGGAAATGGAGCTATCTTGGACACCTGGCGAAAAAAATAAAAAGACGACCTTTGTTGCGTGAGAAATTCCGGTCGGGGATTCAATTTCAGCCGTACCTGAATTTTAGCTTGGCGATGCAGATGAAAACGTCCGGAATCAACCCTTTGGAAGGAGGAAACGTCAATTTGAGCGATAAGCAACACGGGTTTGAAAAACCACTGATTCGATCACTGGTGTCCTTGATCAACACCCAGTATTTCGTATGGGGATACAAACAAGTTCAGGAAGACCAGGAACCGCTGCGCGATTGGATTCGCAAGGAGCTGGAAATGGTGCTGGATGACTGGAGGCGGCACCTCAATGAGCTTCGGCCAAACTGGAATTCGAAATACGACCTTCCGATGGTCTCACTGCAGAACCTCCGATATTTTGAGCGAAATTTCACGGATCGGTTTCAGTATGAGTTTTTCTATATCGACGGGATGGTTGAACGAGGGAAAGGGCCCGTGCCGCACGGAGAGCTTCATCGAACGTCCGTGAATCAGATTCCGGGAAAAATTCGGAGCCTTCATTCGTCTGCCATTGAAAGTTTCGTGGAGGGCCGTTTCCAGTCCACACTCCGGAGCCGGGTGAAAATACTGGCCTATTTCCTGATCACACAGGAAATGCAGGAAGTGATGAATGGTGACGATTTAGCGGTGAAAAATACTTCCTATTACGTAAACAACTCGCTGAACGTCATCAGTCAGATTTTACACTCACATTGATTTCTTCAGGACTCTATCTTACAATATTTTTCCATAAAGATATGCGTTTTATTTGCATTGACAAGCGGATGTGGCGGAACTGGCAGACGCGCATGGTTGAGGGCCATGTGCCCGTTA
>CAZSFH010000091.1:0-5555 GCA_964606115.1 uncultured Planctomycetia bacterium
ATCCGGCGTTCGTGTACGCCGTGAGGTGCTGGTCGCTGATCCCGCCGGTTCCGATCAGTGCGATGTTCAGGTCGACGGCTTCTGGGTCGCGGGGCCTGTACGGAAGCCGGGGGGCTTCCATTTCTTCGAGGTCGACGATATCCGCAAGTCCATACTCCTCTTCGTCGTTGTTTTCGTGTTCATCCGTCATGACTGATTCCCTCCTGAATGACGTTTCAGTTGGATCCTATACGGAAACGGGGCCGCCTTTTCGTGCACTCTTGCGGGCCGCCACGACAATGCGATTGGATTTGCGGCAATGGTGCGGCGAAAGGGGCGGGAAGTCGGGGGTTTTGTCGTTCTCGACGCAGTGAACCAGGTACTCCACCTGGTCGCGGATCGGGGCCTGAAGTTCGTCCACTTCGACCTCGTATCCCGCGGGCCGGTCTTCGTCCTGAACCCGTACCGTGTCCTGGTAATCGTAGCTGCTGATCGTTCCTTCCGTGCCCACGACGATGAAACCGCATTCCGGCTGGGGCTGATGAGCCCATGGGTCGGTAAACGTGCCCCACTTCGTCTCCAGTTTCGAAAGCCCGGTGTCCTCGTATTCGGCAATCGTGACGCTGTGAACGTCGACCTCGGACCATTCGGGTACGTGGGTGCGGGTGGTTACCTGTTCGGGCAGTTCACCGTCCCGAAACCAGGTGGCCAGGTTGGCCCCGTAACCAAGGTAATCCACCAGCGAGCCGCCTCCTTTCTCTTCCTGGTGCCACCAGGTCTCGGCCGCCGCCGCGACGTCTTTTTGCTCGCCGCCGGCGAAATGGAGTTCACCTTCCTCGGTGTATTCCACTTTTTCGAACCGTCCGCTTCCTTTGTTCCCGTCGTAGTAGTGGACCTCCACGACGTCCCCGATGGTCCCTTCGTCGATGAGGCGTTTTGTGGTTCGGTGGGCCCGGTACCACGCGAGCGGCCAGTTGGTGACGAACGTGCCGCCGCCTTTTTCCATGGCGTTCAGCATTCGGTCGTAACCTTCGTTGGTCAGGGCCGTGCTTTTCTCGAGAATCACGTGGACGCCGTACGGCGCGACCTTTTCCACCCATTCGACCTGGTCGGCCGGGGACGGACAGAGGATGACAATATCGGGATCCGTTTCCTCGATACACGCCTGATGATCTTCGTAGACGCGGTCGTCATCGATGTCCAGTTCGTCGGCGGTCTCGTACAGGTCGAGGGTGGACGCTTCGAGGTTTTCGTCACAAAGCCCGACGATTTCGGTGTCGGGGTTGGACCGGACGACGTTCAGGTTGTCGCCCATGTGGAAGTGATCAAAATTGATACCGGCGACGGTGTATTTAGCCATGGTTGATGTTTTTTAACTAAATTTGTGGTGCAGGCGAAACAAGCATTCGAACGGAACCGTTATAAAAACGTGCCCTAACGATCCAGTCCCTTCGCGAGCGAGAGAATCCAGCCTTCATCCATACGTCCAGTCAAAGATCTGATTTCATTCGCGTTTCTATTTTTGTTCCGCGGAGAACTCCCAGATTGTGGTCTGTGTGTACGGATCATCCGGGGTCGTGATAATGTCACAAATCTCGGGGTGGTTGACCCCGTCCGGGTATTCCTGGGTTTCCAGGCAGAACCCCGCGCGGGGTTTGTGCGGTGTTCCGTCCCGGCGGGGGGGTTCGGGTTCGATGTACTCTCCTCCGAAGAACTGAATGCAGTCGGACGTGGTGGAGACGTCCAGGCGAATACCGGTACGGGGGGACGATGCGCGGGCGACGTGTTTCATCTTGCGGTTCCCCCGTTCTTCTCTTGGAACCATGTAGTTGTCGCCGTGTTCCAGGTGGAGGTTGGGCGTGACGTCGCCGAGTCGTTTCGGTTCCCTGAGGTCGACGGGTTTTCCATCGACCGGTTCCACCTCTCCGAGCAGCGTTAACTCGTCGTCACACGGGGTGTATTCGTCCGCGTCGATCATAAGCACGTTCTCGTCCGCCGTATCGGCTTCCGGACCGTCGAGGTTAAAGTATGAATGGTTCGTCATGCTGATCGGCGTGTCCTCGTCGGTTTCGGCGTGATAGTCAATCCGGACGCGCGGCGTGTCCGACGACAGGGTAAAACGGACGGTGAAATCGACCGTGCCGGGATATCCCTGTTCACCGTCCGGCGAGCGGTATCGGAAGACGGCGGATTCACCCTGGTCGGTCTCCTCCGCTTCTCCGTTCCAGACCCGTTTGTCGAGGGCCTGGCTGCCGCCGTGCAGGTGATTTGGGGGATCGTTGATTTCGAGTTCGTACTCGTTTCCGTTGAGCGTGAACTGCCCCTCCGTGAGGCGACCCGCGACCCGGCCGATCGTGGCTCCGAAGAACATGTTTCCGTCCCGGTAATCGTCGAGGTCTCGATAGCCGAGGACGACGTTGGTCAGTTTTCCTTCTCGATCGGGGACAAGAAGATCCGTGATCGTGGCACCGTATTCAATAATGGAAAGCTCCGCTCCCTGCCGGTTGCTCAGGGTCAAACGTTGAACCTCCGTTCCATCCGGCATCGTCCCGTACGTTTCAATTTCCATGGTTGTTGTCAGTCAACCTCCACCGGAAATTATGGATTCACTTCATTTATCAAGGCCTCGACTTCGTCCCGGTCATGATAGGAATTGATCGTTTCCCAGTCCGTACAGCTCAGCCCGCCCGTCGCCGTGGCAAATCGGAGCGCCTTCTTGATGTCCATGTCTTCGCCGAGAGCGACCGCAAGGCCCGCGTTAAAGGCGTCCCCCGCTCCGTTGCTGTCGACCACGTCGACGGGATAGGCGTCCACCTGGATCGACTGATTTTCGTCGTAAAGGTAGCATCCCTGATCACCACGCGTGATCACGACGGTTCCGCAGCCTGAATTGATGAGTTCCCGGGCAACGTCCCGGTCGTCGATCTCGTGATCCGCGTCGTAACCCGCGCAGACGCGAGCTTCACTTTCGTTCGGCGTGAGGTAGTCGACGTCGCTCAGGTCTTGTTCCGAGAAATCGACGGCCGGAGCAGGGTTCAGGATGGTGGTCCCTCCCGCTTCTTTTGCAACCTTCAGACCGTGGAGAGCCGTTTCGACGGGAATCTCGAGCTGTGTAAGCGCAACGTCGGCGTTTTGAATTACGTCCTCGTTCCGGTCGATGTCCTCCGGGGAAGAATCTTCGTTCGCTCCGTTGGCGACCGAAATAATGTTGTGTCCTTTGTCGTCTTTCATGATGAAGCCCGCACCGGTTCTGGTTTCATCGGTCCGCCGGAGGCCGTCGATGTGAACCCCCTCGTTCTCCATGAGTTCGACGAAATCGGCCCCGTACGTATCGTCACCCACCACGCCGATGAAAGAAGTCTCGGCGCCGAGCCGCGCCGCCTGAACCGCCATGTCGGACCCTTTCCCTCCCCAGGTCTCACGAAAATTTCGACCGAGAACCGTTTCCCCTTCCACGGGAATCCGGTCCACGTCCATGACAAGCGCGACGGCGTAGCTTCCGATGATCGCAATGTTGGTAGGTTCAGTAGGCATTGATATCTCCTTTTCTACCTTCGAGAATTTCGACCGCTGAACTGGTTCCCACGAGTTCCGCTCCGGCGTCGAAGAACCGTTTCATTTTTTCAAGCGAGTTCACTTTCCCGCTGACCTTGATGCGTGTGGAGCCGGAGAGATGTTCTTTCATCAGGGCGACGTCTTCTTCGTTCGCGGGAATACCTCCATCGCCCCAGCCGCTGGATTGTTTCACCCAGTCGATGCCGGCGCTGCAGGCGAGTTCAACCGCCCGTGCTTTCGTTTCTTCGTCGGGAAGAAAGCCGAACTCCAGCATGGCCTTCGCGACCAGGCCGTTCTCGTGTGCGGTCTCGGTCAAGGCTCGGATTTCTCCTTCGTATTTGTCGTCCATGCCCGATAGCAGGTAGGCGGGGTTCGGGGGAAAGTCAAATTCGTCGGCGCCATCCTCCGCGACGAGACGGGCGACGGCTACTTTCATTTCCGTGCTGTCATTGGCCATGGGAAAATTCACCGTCGTCGCCACGCTGACGTCCGTTCCGCTCAGAATGTCCTTCGCGAGTCCGATCCAGCAGGGAGCGATCATCGCCGCGTCACAGCCAAGCTCGGCGCATTTCTCAACGTGCTCGATAACACCCTCCCGCGTCAGATCGGGATTGACGTCCGTGTACTGAATCGCCTGAGCCACCGAAGCGGGATCATCGAAATCTACCATCTCAATCCTCGAGTAAACGTTATCTTGAAAAATTAGGACATGAAATGAAACTCAATTGTAAAAAGAGCATTTTGAATAATCAATTGTCACACCGACCGATTCGATTCGTTCTAAGTGAGGAGTGGCATCAGCATCAACCTCGTGATGCCGTAAAAAAGCATACAAGCAAAAACGCCCAGGATTCCCATCAACCCTCGAACCCCCCACCCATATTGCCTGATCGAGAGGTCCGTTCTGACACGCCACATGAATAACAGCAGGAGCACGATCAGCACGATGGACCTGTGCGAATCAACAAACCATCGACCGATCGTATAGAGCATGAGCCCATCATAGCGATATTTTCGGTGGTACCAGCTGTTCCAGAGAAGGAGAGGATCTTCTCCGTTCAAGACGAGACCGGAGAAGTACTCGTAGAACCATTTCGTCGCAACGGAAAGGACAAGAACACAGACCACCAGCTCGATGAAATACCGGGTTTTCGTTCGGTTGTTGTTTCGGTCCGGTTCGTTCGAACTCATTTTTCGTCAACCGATGGTGCACCGTTCGTCCTGTTTTCCATTTCGTCGTACCGAACGGACCGGTTCCGTCCGGTTTCTTTGGCGTGAAGAAGAGCGGTGTCAGCACGTTCGATGAGTTTTGCCGCATCCGGATCATTTCCGGTTACCGTGGCGATACCCAGGCTGACGGTAATGCGAACGGACGTGTCGTCGTCCTCGAAGGTCCGGTCTTCGACCGCCTCCCGCAGGCGTTCCGCGAACGCCTCGGCACGCTTCTCGGTGGTTTCCGGGAGGACAAACAGAAACTCTTCCCCGCCGTAGCGTCCCACCGTGTCGACGTCCCGTTTTTCCTCTCGAAACAGGTTGGACAGCTGTTCCAGCACCACGTCCCCGAACGGGTGGCCGTAGGTGTCGTTGACGGATTTAAAGTGATCGATGTCCACCATAATACAGGCGATGGGACGATCGTATCGTTCGGACCGACGCACTTCTTCGCGGAGCACGGTCTGAATTTTCCGATGGTTGGGCAGGCCGGTTAACCCATCCGTTTCCGCCTGTTTGCGAAGTCGCGTTTTGTCCTGTTCCAGGGTCTCGATCAGATCGGACTGGAGCATAGCGATGGCGATCTGGTTGGCCACCGGTTTCATGATTGTGCGGAACGAGTCTTCAAACTGTCGCTCCTCGCCGTAGTATAACGTGGCCACGCCGATGCAGGTTCCAAAGGCGATCAAGGGAATAGAAAACATGGCGGTAAACTGCTCCCGCCGGGCGTGCTCGTGGAAACGGTCTTTAAACAGCTGATCGTCAAACACGTTTGACACCCCGACGATCTTTTCCTCGGAATACGCCCG
>CAZSFH010000091.1:5565-8796 GCA_964606115.1 uncultured Planctomycetia bacterium
AACGTCGTCGACGAGTATCGACTCCCCCGCGCGATACGCCCGTCCGGCGACCCCTTCGTTGACCCGAAGGCGATTTGTCGTATTTAACCGTTTCAGAAGTTCCGGTTCCCGGTTAAACCCCGCGACGTACTTCAGAAACGATTCCTGGTCTTCGTCCGGAACGGCAATGCTTCCGGCACGGGCGTCGAACGACCGGGCAACCTCCTCGATAATCCGGTTCAGAACATTCTGATAATCCCGCTTTTCCAGGATCATGCCGCTGATGTCATTCAGCAGCGTCAGCGCATTTTCGTACTGTTCCTGTTCGAAGTTATTTCTCATTGTTCCTGTCTTTCCTGTTGTCATGCGGGCGTCTTTGACGGAGCAACCACTCGTAGAGTTCCTCGGTCCGGTAGGCCCGGGTCCACGCGGCGTGACCGACGTTTTCGTAAACGGTGAATTTGACGTTTGTGTTGCCTTCTTGCCGGACCGCTTCAATCATTTGCCGTTCCTCTTCGACGGGGACGGCCCGATCTTTTTCGCCGTGAAACGCCCAGATGGGCATGTTGTTCAGGCCGGCGACCCGGGACGGTTTCCCTCCGCCGCAGACCGGAGCGATAGCGGCGATTTCGTCCGGGTATTTTCCGGCCAGCGCCCAGGTTCCATAACCCCCCAGCGAAAGGCCGGTGACGTAGATTCGATTCTCGTCGACCCGGTATCGGTCGATCACCGCGCGCAGAAAGCTCATCATCACGTCCGGCATCCAGGATTGGTCCTCGGAGAGCTGTGGAGAAACAACGATAAACGGATATTCTCGACCCTCCTCGATGAGCCGGGGAGGTCCGTTTTTCTTGACCAGGGACAGGTCCGTTCCGCGTTCTCCGGAGCCGTGCAGGAACAGGAGGAGGGGCCATTTTTTCTTACCGTTTTCATAGGTCTCGGGTAGATAGAGCAGGAAGGAATACGGATAACGCTCCGACCGGGATATTTCTTGCTGGGGAGGAGCGTTCGCCCGTGAGCCGGTCGCGGAGCAACCGATTCCTCCCAAAATCAGGCCGGTGGTCAACAGGACCCCCGAAAGCGCACCGATCCGTCGCCAGACCGCCTGAATCTTCCGCAGTGTCCGCCACAATGTTCGGGTTGTCATACCCTCTCTCGTTCTGATTGAGATCGGATGGAACGACGTTTACGGAGTTGTATTCTAACCGTTGTTTCACATAGGGGCAAGTTCGCGCTACTTTTCAGATCCGGTCAATTTATCTCTTCGAAAACCAAATACGTGTTTCGATGCAGCAAACCATACCCGGTGGATTGATTCTGGCTGAAATTATGCTTGAATAGTACTGGTAAGGACCTTTCAAAAAGGAGGTGTAAAACGCCGTGGGGTTCAGCAATCGCTTTCGGAATATTGAGCGGCCGGCAACCCGGTTTAAGTCCGAGAACGGACGCTTAATAGATGCCTCCTTTTAGCTGAGGTCAAGTTAGCAACGGTTTGTAACGATCCGAATCTTTAAAGGAGTTTTCGCATGATTAACGACGACGTTATTCAATCTCTGTATCAGGTCGACGGCTATCCCTACCTGGTGTCTTCCCTGTACATGGACATCCCGCCGGAACAATCTCCGAAACAGTTGATCACTCACTTCAAGGGGCTCACCGACCAGGTTCGCAAAAACGCTCTAAAGGAAAAAACCGAGGAGGTCCGGGAGTCGGTGGAGCTGGATGTGAAATGGTTCCGGGAGGAAATCGAACAGCGGGAGGAAATTCGAAGCGATCAAACCCGGTCCATCGCGTTTTTTTCCTGTTCGGCTCAGAATTACCGGGAAGGGTTCAAGTTTTCCACGAAAACGGAGAACACGGTGCACGTGCACCGATACCCGTACGTGCGTCCGCTCAGCCGTCTGCTGGATCAGAACCACCGGACCCTGGTGGTTTGTATTGACCGCCGATACGCTCGCCTGCTGGATCTGTTTCTCAACCGGATCGAAACCGAAGAGTCCCTGGAAAGTGACGTGCCGGACCGGGTCCGGACCGGGGGATACGAAGGATACGAAGGAAAGGGCATATCCCGCCAGGTGGACCCGGAGAAACGGGTCAGCCGTCACATCGAGGATCACGTGGATCACCACCTGAAAAAAGTGGAAGGCCTGGCGCGAACGAAATTTGATAAAAAAGGATACGATTTTATCGTGCTCGCTGGTCACAAGGAAACCATCGACCGGTTCCGGAAACTGCTTCCCTCCCGCATGGAAGAACGGATTCAGGGTTCGTTTGCCTGTAAACCGGAGGTGATTTCAAAGGATGAAATTCGGGAGAAGGTCGAACCGATCATCGAGGAGGGAGAGCGAGAAAAGGAACAGAACCGTGTGGCCGAAATCAAGGATCACCTGTCCGCCGGCGGGGGACCGGTCGTGACGGGGCTGGGGGAAACACTTCAGGCCATCAACCGCGGAAACATTCGGCTTCTGGTGCTTGACGAAGAACTCGAGCTGAACGGAAATGAATGTTCGTTTTGCGGTCACCTGGACGTCGGCGGCGCACAACCGTGTGACGTCTGTGATCGGTTGACCCAGCCGGTCGAGGATCTCGTGGACCGTATGATCGGAGCAACCCTCGAACGGGGAGGATCGGTCGAGCACTTCGTGTCCGGTGATGATTTTATTCGTGAACATGAAGTCTGCGCGGTCCTCCGGTACACCTGAGGCGGCAGCGAAAAACAACCAGAGAACACATGAACAGGGCCTCGACCGGAAGGGAGGGGGGCGGGAGGAAAACCCGAAACACCTTTCGAACCGCTTCAATGACAGATCAATGACCACGAAAAGCTCCCAAACGACCTTCATTGGTTTTACCCGCTTTTTCGAGGTCCGGTCTCTGCCGGTTGTCTCCGGATCTCCATCGGTTGATCATAAAGACTGCAGCGCTGTCGTATACGATATTTTTCCCTTAACCAACCACCCTCGGTCATGCAATGTCTGAACTGTGAAACCGAACTGATCAACCACGTGATCAAAACGCAGGAACAGGAAGTTTCGTATCTTCTTTGCAGCACCTGTGAAAGCCTTTGGTTGCCAAAAGGCGAACTCGATCGGATGGCCGATCAGGTGGAAGGAAGCGTCCAACTCTCCACCCGTCCCGAGGCGAAACCGGCGCCTTAATTCCCGCCGTCGTTTTCGCACCGAATCCACTCGACTATCAACTTCCTCGCTGTGGACCGAATCCACCACGACCTCTTTTAGTTTCTGAAAATCA
>CAZSFH010000091.1:8806-10439 GCA_964606115.1 uncultured Planctomycetia bacterium
CGTCGAACTCTCCACCCGTCCCGAGGCGAAACCGGACAACCGTTCCCCTCGAAGCTGTCCGTCCTGCGGGATGGACACCATGCAATCGGTACATTTTCTGGAATACACGGACGTTCTTCTGGATTTCTGCCGGCGGTGCGAAGGATTCTGGCTGGACGGCGGAGAACTGGACCGGATCAATGAAGAGCTCAACAAGATCATGGACGTTGAGGGCCCCGGTTTTTCGGATTTCATCGACGAAATTCACCGGCCGTACTGGCGCAAGCGGATCCGTGAGCTGCAGTCGTCCGAAGCCCCGGAATCGGAGCCGGAACCGGTGCCGGAGGAAACCCATCCGCTCCCGCCGCTGAAGGAAGCTACCTTTCTCGAATCAACTTACCTCGAATGTCCCGCCTGTGACCGCCACCTGAACCGGTTCGAGGCGTTCGGCATTCAGCACGAAGCCTGTCCGGGGTGTCACGGCATGTGGTTGAAACAGGATGAGCTCCGTCAGCTTAAGGACCGCGCCGAAGGCCCGGACTGGAACGCCCTGCGGTGGGTGGACGATGAGATTGAAGCGCTGGAAACCGCTCGAGGTATGCCGTCCCACCGCCAATGTCCGGACTGCCCGAACCAGAAGATGGCCTCGGTCGAATTCGGATTTTCGGACGTGCTCCTGGATTTCTGTCCGAAGTGCCGGGGAACCTGGCTGGACGAGGGGGAGTTCTTTTCGGTGATGGAATACCTCAAGAAACAGCTGGCCGACCTGTCCACCGACGAGGCGCTGGACCGGCTCAAACATGAGTTAAAAGAACTTATCGACGGTCCGGAAGGAACCCTGTCGGAACTGCAGGACGCGCGGGCGGCGGCGGGTACGCTTCTGAACGTGTATCTGCTGAATCATCCAAAACTGTTCAACCTGCTATCCGGAACCTCTTCCCTGTTCTCGTAACGAAACACCCGTAGCACAATTCCGGCAGGAGAACGGCCCTTTCCATGAATTACGTCACCTGACGGCAACGGTCAGGTGATGGAACTGAATTGCCAGTCGGAAAGCGGCGTGAAGCTCTCGCGGTCCAGGTCGATATCAGAACCGAACGGCGCCCTCCTGACGCTCCGGAGAGACACCCGCCCGTTTTCAATCGTCAGGGTCGGAAACGCCTCTTCTCCTGCTTCGTGTGCATGGTAGAGGTCTCCGTGGTGTTCGAGTACTCGATCCTGCAGATTGTCGGAAAACATACTGAGACCCGGAAAATAATGGTGTCCATTTCGCTCGGCGTGCTCGATACCCAGCAGGGACACCACGGCCAGATCCTGCAGCAGAGCAACCGGTCCCACGTTGCTCAGATCTTCAGCGCTCATGAGGTACCGGCCCGGTTGCTGTTCGTTCTTCCGGGCGATACGGCACCGGTTGATAAGGCCCTTGAATACCCCTTTGCAGTTTTTATGACTTGTCCCGTGATAACCTCTTTTCAGGGCCCGAGGTAGACTTTCGATTCGACCGTCGGATTCGTCGATCACGATCGGAGGACGATCGTCCCAGTCCGTCAGACTGGAGGCCGTCTCCTCCGAGAGGGCCAGCTCGCGGTCCAGCGGTTGCTCGAGAAACAGCAACCCGTCCTCTATGAAGGAGCGAATCCGCTCATCTTCCATC
>CAZSFH010000092.1:0-9442 GCA_964606115.1 uncultured Planctomycetia bacterium
TCCGCTGCTGATGGATGAAACCCTTGCGAACACGGACGATCAAAAAGCCATCACCATCATCCGGTCCACGCTGGACCTGGTGCGGGACGGCCGTCAGCTGTTTTACTTTACCGCCCAGGGCGATGAAGTGGCGAAATGGCTTCACGAACTTGATCGGGAGGGGACGATTGATCACGAAGTCCACGACCTGGCGGACGTGCAGGACCTGGACGAACAGGTGTCGATTCCAGACCTCGATCGGTTCGACATTCACGGACCCGAACCCCCCGAACCGGAGGACGACGATCACATGGCGTACCGGGAAGCCCGTGACGTCCCTCCCTTTGCTCCCGCCGCCCCGGTGGGCCGGCTTCGTCTGTGGTACCTGACCGAGGACCCACAGTTGCTTTACCGGCTGCTGTCCGCCGGCATCCGCCGCTGGGGACAGTTCGAGCAGCTGCTGGAAACGGGTTCGGCGTCCTCGTGGGTGGATGACCCGGAGCGCCGGGAGGCCCTGCGGGCCCACGCGGAAGCCGTCGACGTTTACCACCGATCCTGGCGGGTCGGCAGGGGCCGGTCGGTGGATCGCGAGGTTCTTCGGGAAACCGAGGGCGTTACGGAAAACTTTTACGAAGAGGTCGTCGAATTAAACGAGGAGGTGGAAGGAGATGCGGAAACACTCCTGAAGAAGCTGGAAGAAGGCGCCGTATCGGGATTCCTCACGGCCAAGCGGGAGGAGTTGCGTGAGGACCTGGAAGCCGGTGGATACATCGACCCAAGGGACCCCATGGAGCCGGACGAAATTCGTCTGCGCATGATCGCGCGATTGCAGGAACGGGACCTGTCCGAAAAAGAAGCCATTGAGCGCGTGAATCGCCTGCTGGAACGGCTCCATGTCGATCGAGATAAATAGACCCCATCTGAAAAGTGGCGTGTTCAGTCAACGATGAGATCAAGCGTCCGCAAAAGTGCAGGACAACAGACCCCGCTTTCAAACGTGTAAGGTGGGCATCGGTTTCATACGGCCGATGAGACTCATCTTCGAAAAAAGATATGGGCCCATAAAGAAAAAAATGAGGTAAGGAGGGAGGAGTTGTTAGGGAAGGCTCCTTCCCTCCTTACCCTAAGGACACCCGAGGCATGGAGATCTAACAGGACCAAAGAATTCTTGGGGAATCTGGTTCTGTTCAGCCGATTCAGGGCTGGTGGATTTGCTTTAGGCTCGGGTGATTATCAATTTTCGGCTTTTTTTTCTCGTAAAACGTTCAGTGTCAACGGTCGCGCTCACGCTTTGGCTTTCATTTTCTGCCAATCCTTCGTCTCATCGTTCTGAATTGGCGTTCCTTCCTGATTTTCGGCAAATTCGAACGAATCGCCACACGCCTCACAGCGGCACGTCTTGATCAAAACCTGGTCCTCTTCCATACGACGGCGGACCACGATGTATTGATCATTTGTGCAATATGGACAGGCAATTCGATCTTCGTTTTTGATGTATGCGTTCATCGGACGAACCTCCAAAAGTAAAACGGACAAACAATTTCACTCCGTGTACCAGTTCCAAAAACGTTTCCGTGTAATCCCCTCGGATACCCTCCGTTTTTGATCTCGTCAAGTTTCGTCAGAAGAGAACCCCTGCAGTCACTGCCGGCGTGGGCTTGTTTCTCAATTCCAATTCGTTCACCTGGCTTGAGACCGTTCTCTTCCGACGTCCCGGGCGGGATCACATCCGCCTTCTTTTTTGTGTCTATTCACCTTATCGAAGATTGCAAGAAGGAATCTTCAATCCAGTAACAAAAACGGCCCGAAAACGTTCAAACTACCGTGAATCTCAGTCGTTTTGTTCCGATAATATGTCTATCCCACGTTTTAAGGATCGAAATGCAATTGTCGTCGCCCGCGTTCGCATCGAAGATGTCCAGAAACGTTTTCTGAAGATGATCATGATCAAGCTACGAGGTCAGGAGTTTTACAGGTCTCGATTTAAACCGGAAAGTGGTGCGGGGCTATTGTTGAAAAAATTCCAATGCTACCGGAGAATCAATTAGTCGTGTCAACACGGATGCAGACGGCCCGTTGACGAAGAACTGAGGATGCGAATTTCTCGCGTTGTCATGTTAAGTTATGGAACCCTTTCAGGGTTCATGTTTTGTTTCAACTCATTCGCATTCCCCGGGGGGGCGCCTCGCTATCGCTCGGCTTCCCCCGGGCTGACCTGTAGAACCCCGTTGGGGTTCATGGTTCAACCGGTCCGGATTGATTCTGTGAAGCTTCCATCGACGATGCCACAGCCGAATCGACGTGTCCGTGACCCCAAAGAGGTCAAAAAGGTTCGCACGGTGTCGAGCGAAACGAAACCCCAGGGAGGGGAAGGTCCTGAACAGATGAACCCTGAAGGGGTTCGACACCGAACGGATTCCATGTTCGGGATGTATGCTTCATCGCCATCGCCTGCGGTGGACTCCGCGCTCTTCGACGTAACTTGTTTTGCTGACGATGCGGGGGTTTTTCAGCAGTCCCCGAAATGAGAACTCTTCATCATCTTCACGGGACGCACACTTGATCGGAACATCACATGAATGACTCCCAAACCGAAAACGGGAAACCCGAATCCGGCGGATATTTCTGGACCCTTCAGAAGACCGGGTTTTCCTGGATTTACAAACGGTTCATGACCTTTCGCCTCTCCCGCCGTTTACGGACCCTGGAAATTCGGAAAAACCAGCTGCTGGAGGATCTCGGGGAAAAAGGAATCGACCACGGTATGTCCGTCGAAGACACGGAGCTTCAGGAAGACCTTGAGCGCCTGGAGCGAGATAAAAAGCGGATCCAGAAAAAAATCGAGGAAAAAGAAGAAACGATCCGGGAAATCAAATCACGCACCGAGGCAAAGGACGACGACCTCAAAAAACGAATCGAGGACTTGAGGGAACAGCTGGAGGAACAGGATCAGAAACTGGAACTGAATCAGGTCTCCATCGAGCGAGCGAAGAAAAAAAAATCGAACCTCCAGCACCGCCTTAGCCGTTCAGAACAGGTGGCCTCCGGTAATCCGCAGTCGACGAATCAGCCGGCACCACAACCCGCCCTGGAAGGACCATCCGGTGATGAGGGAGAAGAAAGTTCCGACGACAAAAACCTGGATCCGGAACAGATCGAAGAGTCGATGAACCGCACCCGAAATGACCTCGAAGAACTTCGCAACAAACGAGACCGTCTCAAGGAGGAACGGCAATCTATTGAAGATGAACTTCGGGACCTCCGGAAGAGACAAAAACATACCGAGCGTCAGCACGCCACGGAGATCCGCCGGATCGAATCGGACATTGCCGACCAGGAACGGCGGCTCGACGATATCGACCGGGAGAAAAAATCGTTCGCCCGTGACTTTGGCTCCCGACTTTACCAGGAAAACCGAATCCCCGAAGGAGGTGATAAATACGTGCGCCGCCTGAATCGGATTCACCGCCGAATTGAACGAACTCATGACCGACTCGACGAACTACAGATCGAAACGGAAGAAATGAGCACCTGGACCCTTCTGCTGTTTTTCCTTTTCTGGATTCTGATCCTGGCTCTTGCCGGAGGCGGAGTCTACCTATGGTGGTCTCTTAGCGGGTCCGATCAAACAGCATTCAGAAGTTCCGTTCTGTGCCTGATTGATATCAATTAGTTCTTACGGGCCGTCAGTGTATTACTTTCCCTTATAAACCCACTTCTGGGACGTAAGGGAGGATACGAATTTCTCGTGATATCCTGTTTCGAACGAGAAGTCTCTTGTTGAAACTCAACTGGAAAGAATCATTCGGGTATATTTTCCGGGAGGAGGGGTGGCGACGAAATATCGGATACGCCGGCCTTGTTCTGCTATTATTACCTGCTCTCGGCTGGTACCTGGCAATGGGATACAGGAAACAGGTCGCGTTTCATCTGGTAACGGGCACGTCCCCGTTGCTCCCGGACTTTCTGGGGACCTGGCGTGAGAATTTGCGCTCCGGGTTACAGGCAACCGGGGTTATTTTTCTGTACCTGATCCCGTTTTTCCTCCTGTACTGGATTCTCGGGGGGACCTCGGCCAGGGCGTTCCTGAAAAATCTGCACATGGTGGCCGGTTTTTTTCTGACCCTCTTCCTGCTGCCTCCGATTCTCATCCCCGGTCTTCCGGTTCTGGCCGAATACTCCCTTGAATGGGTTCATCTCACCGCCACCGAGTGGGGAGTGCTCGGCGTGGTCTTTGCCGGAACCGTCTTCTGTATGCCGGCGGTGTTTCTCCAGGTGAGTTTGACGGGGCGATTCACGGGTGCGTTCGCGTTTCGAAATGTCCTTTCCTTTCTTTACAAAAACTGGAAAGAGTACGTGGAGGCGTGGCTCATGTCGCTCATCGCCACCGTTATCAGTGTGGTGTCGTTACCCTTCTTTTTCTGGACCGTAATCTGGTCCTATATGGTCATCGTGCATGCGTTCAATCAGGTTCTGTTTCAATCAAACCTGCCCGGCGTTGAAGAACGATTTTCGAACTCGTACTTTTGCAGGAAATAAACCCGTTTGTTTTTTTATCGTGATCGACACATCGTGAATGAAGAGTCTTCAAATTCACGGGAGCACATTTTGAAGAATAATTCTCGCAGCGGAAAAAACGGGCCGATCACGGTCCCCCCGCCACTTCCCCCCGGCGGAACAATCGGGGTGATTGCACCCGGTGGACCGGTAGACGCCGGGAAACTCGAACGTGGAATGAACCGTCTCCGTTCGAAGGAATACACCATCCGGCGGGCCGAGAACCTTGATTCTGAGAATGGCTTCACGGCGGGAACACGTGAAGAACGTCTGCGAGGCACCCTGCGCATTCTTCAGGATCCGGAGGTGGATACCGTGATCTGTGCGCGTGGAGGACAGGGCACCCTTCATCTCGTACCAGACCTCGTGGATGCTTTAGACGATGAACCTTCGAAACGAATTTCCGGCTATAGTGACGTGACCGTGCTGCAAATGGCTCTTCTCAATCAACCCGGCTGGGTTACGTTCTCAGGGCCGATGATTTCCACGGAATGGAGCGGGGATCGACTTTCGGCGAACGCTCAGCAACAGTTCTGGAACATGTTATGCTCGGACCCGGGCGAATGGACCCTGGACCTGGAACCGAATCACGAACCGGAGGTCTGGAGAGAGGGAGCGGCTTCCGGACGGTTGTTCGGAGGCTGTCTTTCGATGGTCTGCTCCCTGCTGGGAACGAGCTTTTTTCCGAACCCTTCCGGAAAGGTTCTGCTTCTGGAAGAGGTTAACGAAGCTCCTTACCGTATCGATCGAATGCTTCATCACCTGCGTTACGCGGGCGTCTTTGACGCAATTGACGGGTTGGTGCTTGGCCGGTTCAGCGGGTGTTTTTCCGAAGAGGATCCAGAACATGTTTTCCTCCGTCAGCTCATCCACGAGGCTTCCAGGGGTTCCTCGTTTCCCATTCTTGCGGACGTCCCGTACGGACATGATTCACCGTCGTTCCGTACGTTCCCGATTGGGGCGAAAATTCGACTTCAAACCGATCCGGTACGTTTGAACATCAATATGTAAAGGGCGGAGCTCATCAGCTCGCCTCCTGGCAACCGAAGCACGCCCGACTCAAGGATCCATCAAACGAAATTAGACGTTTCGTTCCAGAACCGATCGCACACTCCCCCAGAAGGCATCCGGGTTGTTCACAAATGGAAAATGACCGGAATCGGGGATAACGTCATACTCCCCGTCCGTGAGTTCGCGGCGGAGGTAGTCCCCCTGTCCTTGATCACCACAGATGTAGAACCGTCGATCTTCCGGATAGGAGCGAAAACGAGATAGCATTTTCCGTCCATCCCACTGGTTCGCAAACGATCGCGCGCTTTCGAAAAACGCGATCGGTTGGGTAGACCTCGCCCAATCAAGCCAGGCCTGTATCCCCGGATCCGCGGCGTGCTTCAGTTCCTCAAGCATGGCCCGATATCCTTCCGCCCCTCGCTCCCCGTATCGTTCAATTCGACGGGATAAAAAGTCAAGAGATTCCGGTATGCCTTCAACGCTGATAAAAAAGGGACGGGACTTCATCTGTTCCCCGAGGAAAAGTCCGATGGTCCCCCCCATACTGTGTCCGATGACCAGGTCCGGAGTGACCCCCAGGGTGCTGAGAAACTTCCGGAGAGTCCTGGTGTACCAGGAGGGGGTATACGGATAAGAATCGTCATGATCGGATCGGCCATGTCCCGGAAGGTCCGGAATAAGTAGATCGTGATCCATTGTGTTCAGGCGATCAGGGGCTGAACGAAAGGCCTCTCCGGAACCCGCCAGTCCATGAAGAAAAAGGACATGAACTCCGTTCCCCGCGGCGCGGCGGTAGAACAACTCTACGGATCGGCCGGCTTCGTCGTGAAACGAACAGATTTGTTTCGTTTGAAACAGATCGCCACTCATTTTTCTGTGCCTGTTGAAGTTCAAATTTATATTCGTTAATATAGATGACACATTTTGTGAGGAGGTAGGTGTCGTTTCAATTGAATCACTTTTTTGATCCATTCAGAGGGAATACCCATGAAGATTTTGGAATTTAAGAAATCCATCGGACTGCTTGTTGCAGGTGCCTTTCTCGTGGCCGGAGTCGTGGGCTGCCAGAGCGATGGAAATGGAAAAGCCAATGGCTCCAATGGCAACGTGGAAGAGGACTCCGGAGGAGATTCCGGACCGTCCGGTGAGTGGAAAGTGCAGCTCGAAGACGATTTTGAACGCGATAAAATCGGTGACAACTGGGAAGTCGTCGAAGGTGAATGGACCATTGACGGCGGTTGGCTAAAAGCAAAAGATACCGGATTTGGTGCCGCTCAAATTCTTACGGCCAACAAGTATTCCGGTTCCCAGCGTCTGGAGTACGACGCAAAGTCCAGTGACCCGGGAGACCTCAGTGCGATTCTGAGCGCAAACAACAGCTGGCAGGACGGCTACTTTGTCGGCTTTGGCGTTCAGAACAACGACCGTTCATACCTGAAGATTCAGGGCATGAACGTCAAGAACTGGGGAGCCACCATCGAACCCGGTAAAACCCACCGTGTCGTTGCCGAGCGCGAGGGAAAAATGATCCGTCAGCACGTCGACGGCAAAAAGACGATGGAATACGAACATCGTAATCCTCTGAAAGGTGAGAACCATCAGAAAGTGGGTTTCTACATCTGGACGAAAGGAAGTATTGATAACGTGAAAGTCCTTACGAAATAACATTCCGCGGACCATACGTCCGACGGACGAACATTGAAGCGGAGCGGCTGTGATTTCACAGTTGCTCCGCTTTTTTTTATTGAGGTCCTCCTGATGATGCAGGATGCCGTCAAAGCGGTTATTCAGACCCCCATCTGAATAAGGGGAGCGCTCAGTGAGTTCTCAGCGAGCGATATGCATGGAGTTCGACCGGAAGAAACCTCATTTCTGATGAAAGATGAGGTAACGTTTCGTCACGTCCTGCTTTCATCGTCCCCCGGCTTCGTCTACGAGGGGTTCAGAAGGATCGAAGGACACAGCAGAGCGTGCTCCGAGTCTCATCCTCGAATTATGATACCGAAAGCGGAGCGGAAATTCAGAGGTCACACGTCAAAATCAATCCAGAGTGGGTTCAGGTACCCGATAATCAATCCGTAGATAATGTGAAGGACAAGGGTGATCATCAAATATATCGGTCCGGATTCCAGGTGCAGTCTTGAGCCCTCCTTGTACGTACTGTTAAAACCGAAAAACCCCCACCCGATCACCGGACTGTGGACGATCATCATAAACAACCAAAGGGCCAGCGCGAGAAACAATCCCTTTGCCACACTCGTGTGTTTCTGTGCGAGATACACGAGGATGACCGACCATGTAATGCCGTAACTGAAATGCAAAATCAGAGGAAGGGGGGGGTTATTGAGGTTGAGGGTTTCGAGAAGCGCGGCGGAGGGCGGGATCTTGAATGGCGCAAATTCGAAGACGTGAATGGACAGGAGCATAAGAAGTAACATCACCCCGCTCCCGAACGTGCCGACGGTGGCAGATTTGAAAAATTGAATTCTGGTCACAGAAATTGCTTTCAGCAGTCATGCTGGTTAGATACATCTTCCATCATTTTCAGGGCATCACCCGGTCCTTGTGTCCCCGACTCGTACCCATGAACGGGCAGTTTCTCGTCGAGAATTGGCTGATAGAGCTCCCACGCCGCTTCCACTTCGTCGGAGCGCACAAAAAGCGTTTGATCCCCCTGCATGATATCGATCAACAGGGTGCTGTATGCGTCCGGAAGCGATTCGAAGGCGTCGCTGTATTCGAAGTCCAGGGGATACGATTCGACGTCAAGCGGCTCGCCCGGTCGCTTCACTTCGAAGAACAGGGAAAATCCCTCATCCGGCTGCAGCGTAATCACCAGCCGATTTGAGCGAATCTGGCACTCCCCGAACGATTTAAAGAAACACACCGGCGCACGCTCAAACTCGATCTCGATCCGGGTGGATTTGGCCGGCAACCGTTTTCCCGTGCACAGGTAGAACGGCACCCCCTGCCAGCGCCAGTTCTCCACGTCGAGCTGGACAGCCGCGTACGTTTCCGTGTTGGAATCATCGGGCACATCCGGTTCGTCCAGGTAGCCTCGAACCGGATCATCGGCCACGGTGCCCGCTTCGTACTGGCCCAGTACCACGTCGTCTTCCACGTCGACGGGATTCACCGAATCCAGGACTTTTACTTTTTCATCCCGCACGGCGTCCGGTTCGAAACGCGCGGGTTCCTCCATGGCAACCAGCGAGAAAATCTGGGTGACGTGGTTCTGGAGCATGTCCCGCACCGCCCCTGCCCGGTCGTAATACCCGGCCCGGTCTCCCACGCCGATTCCTTCAGCTACGGTGATCCGAACGCTGTTAATCCGTTCCCGGTTCCACTGTGTTTCAAAAATCGGGTTGGCAAACCGGAAGATCATCAGGTTCTGAACCGTTTCTTTGCCGAGGTAATGGTCGATCCGGTAAATCTGTTGTTCGTCAAAGTGCTCGTGGGCGTGCCGGTTGAGTTCCTCGGCGGACGCCAGGTCATGTCCGAACGGCTTTTCCACGATCAGCCGTCGCCAGCCGGCTCCGTCGTTCAGGCCGGCTTTGGACAGTCCGGTAATCGCGGTCTCGAACACCTGAGGGGGAAGCGCAAGGTAAAAAACACAGTTTCCCGGTCCCTGCACTCCGTCATTCAACCCTTTAAGACGGGTTCGGATCCGATCGTATTCATCCGGGGATCCGTCTCCGACGGACTGGAAGAAGCAGTTGTTCCTCACCCAGTCCCCGACGGCCGGGGCGTCACCGTTATCGAAAAGGTCGGTGTGTTTTTTCATTTCCTCGATGACGAGCTGATGGTATTCGAACAACCGTGCCGGCGAGTAATCCCACACGTAATTGACCGTCGAGTGGTTCTGTCCCCAACCGTTTCCACGCATTGCACAGCA
>CAZSFH010000092.1:9452-10385 GCA_964606115.1 uncultured Planctomycetia bacterium
ATGATCAGGGACCGGTACCCTTCGTCATCCAGATCGTCGTTCGGGGCCACCCCGAGAATCCGAAATCGATCTTCGAGCTCGTGGATCGTGGATACCCGGTAGAGCGAGGGTAACAGTTTACGCTGAGTCAGGTCGCCCGTCCCGCCCAGAATCACGAACGTGTGCGGATCAATGTCCTGTGTGTTCATCGAATTGAATCGATGAGTTTATTCAACGCTTCTTCGGCGACGCCGCCGAGATGAATCCGGAGGACGTTCCGGTTCCTCTTGTGTAATGCCCGGTAATCTCCGCGCGCCTGGGCGCGGATCAGTTCGTTGAACGTGTAGTCTTCGTCCGGCACGGACACGTTTTCTTCCGGTTCGTCCACGAGCTGGAGGAAATGTCCGGTGTCGGGACCTCCCTTGTGAAGCTGGCCGGTGGAGTGCAGAAACCGCGGGCCGTAGCCGAACGTGGTCGCCGCGCCGGTTCGGTCCAGCAGAGCCTTGCGAAAGGTCCCGAGCGTATTTCGAAGGGAACCGTTTTCGGAATCCACGTACGCCTGTATGGCAATGTATTCACCCGCATTGACGGAGGTCAGCCAGTTGTTTAATTTTTCAACCGTTCCGTCCGGATCCTCCACGGCGGACAGGGTCCGTATGTCGAGGTTCGCGTCGTTCGACGCGTCCTCCTCCATGGCCTCCCGGGTCAGATCTTTCGTCAGCTCGACGTTCGGCTGATTGAAGGGATGAATGTTCAGCACGGCTCCCGCCGCGGAGACGGCCATTTCCCAGCGGAACATCTCCTGGCTCAGGTCGTACAGGGTATCCATCGAGATGGTGACGACGGGGTGTCCCTCTTCCCGCAGCGACGAGCGATGTTGTTCGAGCTTCTCGTTCGCGTCATCTTCGAATTCCAGAAACACGAACGTTCGGTCGTCGCCGTAATCGGAGGGAT
>CAZSFH010000093.1:0-10235 GCA_964606115.1 uncultured Planctomycetia bacterium
GGCTCCGCCGAGGAACTGGACGTTATTGGCAACGATCTTGAGCTGCGACCGACTCTCCCCGTCGTCGGTTTCCCACTCATCGAGTTGAAGGCGGCCTTCAACAATCGTTTCTTTTCCCTTCGAAAGGTATTCGCCGCAGTTCTCGGCGGCTCGTCCCCAAACGGTAACCGACACAAAGACCGTTTCTTCCTGCTGTTCATCGTTGGAGTCCCGGTAATAACGGGTGGATGCCAGTCGAAGATCACATACCGCCGTTCCCCCTGGAGTATACCGGAGTTCCGGATCGCGCGTCAGACGGCCCTGAAGAAAAACCGCGTTTACATTTCCAGCCATGACGACCTCCTGAAAACAAACGTAAAAACGAACTTGAGAGGGGTTCTCAGCACCAGCACTTCCGCCTTTGAGGTTCGTTTACACGCACCCCATGACGAATTTATTCTGGCACAACCTATTGAAAGGCAATTGTTCATTTCAACAGAATCGGTTGAATTTTTCAAGGGCACGCTCCCTGATCCTCCTCGACCGATCGAAAACGTCCGAAGGGTCCTTCACTCTCCCCGACCACCTCAAACCGCGTCCGCAGCGGAGGAACGAATCCGAGAGGTGTTTTTCCAGGTACCGGAAGCGAATCGAATGGTGTTCACCGCGGCTCGAATATAGAGATCCACCAGAATTGCGAGGTAGATAAATTCCACACCGTACCCGAACCCCGGAGTAAACGAGAGGATACCAATTTTTATGGTGACGTCCACCGGAAGCGCAAGAAGTGCTACACCGATCCGGGATGCGGTGCCAAGAAGTGTCCCGTAAAAAGGCCAGAGAGTATCTCCAGCTCCCCGGAGTCCCCCCTGCATCGTCCGCGAAATACTGTACGCCGCGACCCCTATTCCAAAAACCCGAATAAAGGTCGTGGTCAGAATTGGATCCCTGGAATCGAACAGAGAAGAAATCGGATCCGCGCCAAGGGTGAGGATAAATCCAATCAATAACTGGGTGGCGAGGGCAATTCGAAGAGTCTGCCATCCGCTGTCTTCAGCCTCCTGCATCCGATTTCCTCCCACGTGCTGACCGACCAGTGTGCTGGACGCCGTCGAGAACCCCCAGGCCGGCATAAGCGCCAGAAGCATGACCCGTCTCGCGATTCCATAGGATGCGAGAAGAGACGTTCCGGCCGCCGAAACAATAAATACAAAAGGAAACAGACCTATGGCCATCGTCAGTCGCATTCCTCCGAGGGGCGCCGCAACCCCAATAATTTCCCGAGCAACCCGGCTGTCCCATTGCTTGCCTGTTAAAACGAGTTGAACACGAGCGTTCCCCGAGAGGAAAATCCAGAGAAAAAGAAGCACCGTGAGGAGATCGGAAAGAACGGTTCCCAGCGCGGCCCCGGCAACTCCCAGTTCCGGGACCGGTCCGATCCCAAAAATAAATATCCAGTTCAGAAACACGTTGGTCGGAACCGATATCATCCGGATCCACATGGGCGTTTCGGTGTTTCCGGCACCGGCGAGAGCCCGGGCTCCAATCAGAGACCAGAAACGAAACGTAATGGCCAGCATGGTAATCCTGAGGTACGTTGCCCCGAGCTCAACAACCTCCGCGTCACTGGACATTAATCCGATCAGTGACTCGGCGAACATCCATGTCAATATCGTCAACGGAATGGATAAAAAAAGCGAGAGGTACATCGACTGTTTGATCGAAAAATTGGCCTCGCTCGGTTTTCGAGCTCCGAGATACCGTGCAACCACGCTAATCGTTCCGCTGGAAAGAGCGAGGGCAAGACCGAAGCCGATAAAATAATAATGGAAGGCAATCGTCATACCGGCGAGCCCGGCGTCCGACTCATAGGCATAACTGACCATCAGGAAATCGATTATCCGAAGGAGGATACGCAACCCCCCGATAATCATGATTGGAAAAGCTAATAAAAACGCTTTTCGGCCGATCTTTTTTTCAACCCAACCTACTGATTCGGGAATGGAGAGAACCAAATAGATCAGATTTTTAATGCGCTGTCTCATCGACGATTGCAATCAGAAGAAAATACTGGACAACGAATTAAATATGTCCCCGGCATCAACGTGATAACCAAAAAAACCGGAACGGAATCGTGAAATAGTTACCGAAACCAAATTGGAGCGATCGTAACGGGTCGAAGGCTCCCGGACCCTGGTATACGTCCCGGCCGTGATGTTTTCAGGTCGAAATCGTTTCGAGCTCTGGTTTTTAGGATTGGGACCTCCCTGAACGAAAAACTTATGAAAGCAAGATGCGTTCTTAACGGATTCGACCGCTCGCCCCTGCAAAATCCCCTGAAAAAATCACGACATGGACGGATCGAGGACCGATAGGTCCTCGGCCCGGCTTCATTCACCCTCAGGTGAACCCGGAACGAAATAAGTGACCAGATTCCGGCTTTTAAAAGGCTGTTCAGCAAATGAACTGAAATGATATGAAAATCCCCGCTTCGTTCAGGATAAATTTCATTTTTCGTTCCCCGTCACAGAAACGGTTGCGCCGCGGTTCCTGAGTCTCTTCTGCAGGTCATCAACCTTCAGGTCCTGCACGGGCTGATCGCTCGAGTGAGCCCGGGCGGAAGCCACACCGGCCGCTTCTCCAAGGGCCATCCATGTGGGCTCGACCCGCATCGAATTATACGCCACTCGAGAGGCCGACATGCAAACGGGTACAAGCAAGTTTGTGACGGTTTTTCGCCGGGGAAGTAACACGCGGTACGGAATCTCGTACATCGGCACCGACACGAAGTATCGTCCTTCGTTAATTACCCGTCCATCCGGAGTGATCACACGCTGAACGGGATGCGAGTCGGTGGGAAAACCACCGACGGCGATGCTGTCCTCTTTCCGCACATCTTCCTGAAGGTCGGATTGGGTCACGACCCAGTTCCCCACCATCCTCCGCGTCTCCCGAACATACAGGGTCGGAGGCCAATGATTGTTTTTCGAAAATTCATCCCTGCATAAACCCCATTGTCTCATACTTTCACGCACCTGCTCTGGCACCCCGTCGTCGTGCTGAAGAAACCACCAGAGCTGATGGACGTACCGGCGATGACGCTCATAGATACGGCGTCGCCGTTTATAGTTCGCCTCCGCCCACCGAGCATTCCCGCCGACAAGAGCCGTACTGAGCGGCAGGGTTCCGGAATGGTTCACCTTACGTTTTCCGTTCGGAATGGAGTTATGAATGGCAAAAATATGCCTGGCACTTGTTTCCGGGTTCTTCTTAAACCAGCGGCGCAGCAGCTCAAACTGATCCGGATTGTACGAGGCGGGCTTGTCGATCTCGACACGGTTCTCCGGGTTCCTGGTAATACACATCAGCAAGTTCGCCGCCTGTGTACGATGATCCCCCACGCCGACGGACGGCTGAACCCGGTTGGACACGTGCGGAATCGGCAGTCCGTCCGCGTCAAACGCACTTACACTCAGTGGTGGATCCCGATATTGTACGCCGGCAAGGGATTCCCCGTATTTCTCACGCCCTTCCCGTCGGATTGTATACGGAACCCCGGCTGCGGCCATCAGATCCCCTTCGTACGTGGTATCGACAAAGACCCGGGCCCGATATTGCCGACCGGTATGATCCCGCATGGATTGGATCCGTCCGTTTTTGCGGCTGACCACGGAGAGACGCCGCCCGGTCACCACGTCCACGCCGGCCTCCTTCAGCATCGTCCGGCAAATCCGCTGACTCACGTGCGGCTCCGGACACCACACATTATGTCCATAATGCTTATTCACTCGCTTCCGGTATCGCCGGAACAGACCGGTATCGGCCCGTTCCGTGTCCGGAAACCGCCGCACTTCCGTCGGCCCGAGCGTGACGGCAAACCGGCCCCCGACCCGGCCGGACGGCTCGACGACAAGCACTTCAGCTCCTTCCTCCGAAGCCGCCACGGCGGCGGCGATACCCGAGGGCGTCCCTCCATAGACCAGAACGTCGGACGTTCGCGAAGGCTCCGCAACCGAACCGCGCCCCGTTATAAAAAACGAACACAAACAGCAAATCAGGAGAACAACACGAAAACGTTTCATACAATTTTGATGTTCGATCAATAAATAAACCGGATCTCCGTCCGCCACTTTCGAGACGAACAAAACCGCTAAACTTTTCAGCAGCCGGTTACGTCAACTCGCCGTACACCTGCTTGACCGACTGTATCATGGCAAACAGGGTGGGCATCTGAATCGGATCCGAACGATCATAGATGGTTCGCACCTGTTCAAAAATCTGCTGATGCTCGTGCAATGCCTCGTCAAAACTGGAGGCAACCTCGGTTCCGGTTTTTTGTTCAAACTGATTTACGGTTTCCTGATCCAGATAATCGTTGTATACGTCCCGAAGACGGGTCTTCGTCTGGTCCGGAAGCGCATCAACCATTTCTTGAAACGAACCGTCTTCCGGCGGTGAATTTTCCAGATGGAGATAATACATTGCTTTCAGAAAAAGCTCCAGCGCGGTCGCGGCGATCATCGCCGATGTAATGATATGAAACTGCTCTCCCTTCTCGGGATCAGGCGGATCACTCAGTCCCTGCTGCAGTTTCAGGGCCGAATGAAGATACCCTTCACCGTGCTGGTAAATGGCGTGATGTTTTGAAGATTCCATACGGTTTCCGTCGAGCTAACCCCTGAAATATGAACAAGAAACGTCCGAGACGAAATCCCGCAGCAGCCCGGAGTCAACGGACCGGAGAACCCTATATTGAAAAAAATAGCTACCTCCATAGCAACTCGCTCCGCCGGAACCTGGTTTTCCCACTAAATGACCCCCATCTGAAAGGGGAATTCGCTCAGCGGACCGTATTTTCGCTGATATTAAGGAGTTTCTCCGAAGAGAAGGCCAATGGTGCCCATTATCGAGGAAAATGACACAGATAGCCACCAAAATACGGCGCGTCCCGAACGGGGTGAGCCTTCAGCGTTCTATCATCTGTGATTTCTTTCCGGAACCCCGCTCCCGGAGGATCGGAACTCTATTCTTTATTCGATGACGCATATCTGGTGACAATTTCTGAAAGCGCCTGCCGGGGAACCGCGTTGTTTTCTTCCCTGCTGAGAAGGCGATGCATGGATCTTTCCTCTGCTCGAGACCGGTCCATATCCTTTTTTTCTCCGGAGGAAGACGTTACATGAAACCGTTTGAACCCTTCTGGATTTGAATTATAATATGATCGAACTTCACATTTTTGGCATTATTCGGGGGATTCAATGGTTCCTGAGGATCTTCTCTACACGGAGTCGCACGAGTGGGTGCGCCAAAAGGATGACGGCATCGTGCGAGTCGGTATTACCCGTCACGCCGTCGATGAACTGCAGGATCTCGTGTTTCTTGATCTTCATGACACGGGTACGAAACTTGATCGGGAAGACCCGATCGGCGAGGTTGAATCCGTCAAAGCCGTCGCCGATATTTACGCCCCGGTTTCCGGCACGATTTCGGCGGCCAACAACGCCCTGGCGGACGACCTGGACACGCTCTACGACGACCCCTATGGGGAAGGATGGCTGATCGAATTGGAACTTGACGATCCTTCTGAACTCGACAATTTGATGGCCGCCGACGCTTATAAGTCTCATATTTCACACAACTAAACCGGTCCGGACAGCCAACCGCGGGTCCCACGGAACCTTCTCTCGCCGGACCGATCCTTCACATTTGAACCACGGAGCCCGACGGCATGTCCTATCTACCCCAAACCGAAGATGAACTGAATGAGATGCTCGATCAGATCGGCGTGGATCGATTCGAGGAACTCCTCGATCCGGTGCCCGACGAGGTCCGTCTCGATCGTCCCCTCGATCTGCCGGACGCCCTGTCCGAACAGGAACTGTTCGATCACATTCGGGAGCTGGCCGATCAGAATAAGAACCTCTCCTCGTTTCCCTCCTTTCTCGGGGCCGGGATGTATCAGCATTACGTCCCGGCCGTGGTCGAGGAACTGACCTCACGCAATGAATTCTACACGGCTTATACTCCCTATCAGGCGGAAGCGTCGCAGGGAATTCTTCAGGCGTTTTACGAGTATCAAACGCTGATTTGCGAGTTGACCGGCATGGACGTGAGCAACGCCTCTCACTACGACGGACCAACGGCTCTCGCGGAAGCGGTTCTGATGGTCGCCGGCACCGAGGAAGGAACGGTGTACGTGTCCGAACACCTGCACCCGGAATACCGACGCGTCCTGGACACGTACCTTCAATTCCATCCTTTAAATATCGACGACATTCCATCCGACGCGGGCCGGATGAACCCAAACGCCCTTGAAGACGTGGCCGACGCCGACCCGTCGGCGGTGATTGTTCAGCATCCAAATTTCCTCGGACACCTCGAGCCGGTGGGAGACGTTCAAAAGATCCTATCCAACACGGATACCCCGGTAATCGGGGTCGTCGATCCGATTTCGACAATCAACCTGACCCCGCCCGCCGACTGGGGGGCGGACGTCTCGGTCGGAGAAGGCCAGTCCCTTGGAAACCATCTGTATTTCGGTGGCCCAACGTTCGGATTTATCAGCACCACGGACGATAACACGCGCCAGCTACCCGGGCGCCTGGTGGGACGAACCGATACCGAAGAGGGAGAAACAGCCTACGTCCTGACCCTGCAGACCCGTGAACAGCATATCCGCCGGGAAAAAGCCACGTCGAACATCTGCACGAATCAGGGGCTGAATGCTCTCCAGTCGACGATCTGGATGTGTGCGCTCGGTCAGCAGGGGCTGGAACGCATCGCGGAACACTGTGTTCGAAAATCCCATTACCTTCGGAACCAGCTCCTGGAGCTTCCGGGCGTTGCCGTTCCTTTCGACGACAAGGACGTCCCATTCTTCCGGGAGTTTGTCGTTGATCTTCCGGTACCGGTGGCCCGGGTGAACGATCGCCTGCTGGCTCACGGGGTAATCGGCGGTTTAGACCTGTCCGATCACCTGTCGCTGGCAGACGCGGAGCATCCCTGGCTTCTCACGGCCACGGAGTGTACGGGATACGACGAAATCGATCAGTTTGTGGACATTGTCCGAGACGAAATCAAATCATGAATAACATTGAACCGGAACCGGACGAGCCAATTATTTTTGAGAAGAGTCGCCCGGGGCGTACGGCCGTTCTCCCTCCCGAACCGGACGGGCCCGGGCCGTCCGTGGAGGACGCGATTCCGAAGAACCACCTTCGTAACGATCCGCCTACCCTCCCGGAGGTTTCGGAACTGGATCTCGTTCGACATTTCAGCCGCCTGTCGCAGAAAAATTTCTCCATCGATACGAACTTTTACCCGCTTGGTTCGTGCACGATGAAGTACAACCCAAAAATCAATGAAAAGGTGGCCTCGATGCCGTCCTTCACCAACATTCACCCACTGCAACCCGACGAAACCACGCAGGGTTACCTGAAATTGATGTATCATCTGCAGGAGTATCTAGCGGAAATTTCCGGAATGGACTGCGTGTCCCTGAATCCGGCGGCAGGGGCACATGGTGAGCTGACCGGATTAATGCTGATTAAAAAACGATTGCAGGCCGAAGGAAAGACCGACCGGGACCTCGTTCTCATACCCGACTCGGCCCATGGCACAAATCCGGCTTCCTGCACCCTTTGTGGTTTCGAGACGGCGGAGATTGAATCCAGTGACGAAGGACGGGTTAGCGTCGAGAACCTGAAGGAACACCTTTCAGATCGAGTTGCGGGTCTGATGATCACCAATCCCTCGACCCTGGGGTTGTTCGAAACGGATATTCGTGAGATCTGTGATCTTGTTCACAACGCTGGCGGATACGTCTACATGGACGGGGCCAATTTGAACGCCATCATGGGACTGACCCGACCCGGTGACTTCGGGATTGACGTCGTACATTTTAATCTTCATAAAACCTTTTCGACCCCCCACGGAGGAGGCGGCCCCGGAAGCGGTCCTGTCGGGGCAAAAGAAGAATTCCGGGATTTCCGCCCCGTGCCGGTTGTGGAGCACGACGAAGATCGAAACCGGTATATCCTCAACGACGAACTGCCGAAGAGTATCGGAAAGATCAAAGGATTTCAGGGACACCCCGGTGTCTTCTTACGTGCTTACGCTTACATCCGGGCATACGGAGGAAAAGGTTTGGAAAAGGTCAGCAAACGGGCCATCATCAACGCGAATTACCTGAAGGAAAAGGTTCGCGATGTCCTGCCGCTTGCTTACGAGGGACACTGTATGCACGAATTTGTGCTGACCGGACAACCACTGCGGGAACACGACCTTCGGACCATGGACGTAGCAAAGCGTCTGCTGGATTTCGGTATTCATCCGCCAACCATCTACTTTCCCCTCATCGTCAAGGAAGCCCTGATGATCGAACCCACGGAAACGGAGTCACGGGATACCCTCGATCGGTTTGCGCGGGTCCTTCGTGAGATCGTCAAAGAAGGGAAGGAACATCCCGACCGTTTGAAGCACGCTCCGCACAACCGTGAAATTAGCCGGCCGGACGAGGTCCAGGCGGCCCGTGAACCCGTGCTTCGCTGGAAAAGGGAATCGGAGTGAACGATAGTTGGCCGGGGTTAAACGGTCAGGGCTACAGTGGTTCCTCGATGTACTCTCTCTGACAGGACGGGCAGAGGTGAAACGTCATTTTCTTATAGACCTGTTCTTTTGCTTCTTCTTCCGAGACCCCCTCGAGGCGGTCGATCGTTTTCTGAAGTTCCTCGTCCAGATCCTTTTCGAGGTCCTCCCCGGTGAGCTCCATCGGATCGTACGCGGCTTTGACCTCGATTGTCACCTCGTATCGGACATTGGAATCGATGAGCAATCCTTTACCACACCGATCGCAGGCGATATTCAGGTCTTCAACATGATCGGGAATGGAATCGTCCAGCTCGTCGTCCTCGGACATCGTTTTACCTCTTAATCGAATCCCTCTCCCTCAGGCGTCGCCTCCCGTTCCGTGTTGTGAACCGCGTTAAACGTCCAGGCGTGATACGTCCAGAGCAAACTGCTTGATGAATTCGCGCCGGGGTTTTACGGCGTCTCCCATCAGGATGTCGAACAACCGTTCCGCTTCCGCGGCGTTTTCAACTTTCATTTTTTCCAGCACCCGGGTCTCGGGGTCCATGGTCGTTTCCCATAGCTGCTGGGGATTCATTTCACCCAGTCCTTTGTACCGCTGGATGGAGATCCCTTTTTCACCAAAAGCCTGGATGGCATCCAGCAGCTCGGAAAGGTCACGAACCGGATGTTCATCTCCGTTACACTTCAGGACAAACGGGGACCTTGAAGAACCCGCCGCCTGTTCCCCTTTGACCTGATCTCCGTTATTACGAACCCTGGATTCGTCCGAGCCGGAAAATTTGAGATAATGTTCCTGCTGGAAGCCAAGGTCCTGAAGCTGGTCGAGAATCTCATTGACGTCCGTCTCTCCGTGCAGTTCAATCACGCGAATCTGGTGCTGTTCGGTGTCCGGCTGGAAATCATCCCCGTGAAGGAGGACCGGCTCCTGTCCGGTTTCGTCCGCTACCTTTTCCTTAATCTCCTCGACCTCCGACTCCTCAAAACAGAGGCGGTTTTCAACGGATGACACCACACGGTACTGGGGAAACTGACCGTGTTCTTTACGGAGTGAGAAATAGCGGTGAGCATCAACACCTTTTTCCGTGATTTCGTTCCGGAACTCCTCGAGTTTGGCGACGAGATTCACAAACTCCTCAAGTTCTTCATCTTCCAGCTCGAAATCATCCGACCTTCGCTGAAAGACACATCCTTCCAACCCAAGATCCAGCAATGCCGACCGCATTTCTTTCTCAGTTCGAATGTAACGTTCCTGGCGTCCTCGCTGTATACGGTACAGAGGCGGACAGGCAATAAACACACGTTCGTCGATTAACAGCTGCCGCATATGACGGAAAAAGAACGTGAGCAGAAGCGTCCGGATGTGGGACCCATCGACATCAGCGTCCGTCATGATAATGATTTTTCCGTACCGGAGCTGCTCCATATCCATCGTTTCGTCGCCGATCCCGGTCCCGATTGCGCTGATAATCGTCTTCAGCTCGTCGTGGTCCAGAATTCGATCAATCCGGGCCTTCTGCGCGTTAAGAATTTTTCCTTTGATGGGTAAAATCGCCTGAAACTCTCGATCCCGAGCCTGCTTCGCCGAACCGCCCGCGGAGTCTCCCTCCACGATAAACAGTTCACTTTCATCCACGTCCCGGGAGGAACAGTCCGCGAGCTTCCCG
>CAZSFH010000094.1:0-7442 GCA_964606115.1 uncultured Planctomycetia bacterium
AGCACCGAGGGCACTGACCCAGTCGTTCAGGTCGTCGACGGCGATAAACAGCACGTTCGGTTCATCTTCCTGGGCGGGGACCGGAAATGCCAGTATAAAGACGAACAGGATGGTCAGGAGGTACGATTTTACGAATCGGATCCGAACAGAATTTCGCATGGACCGGATGGGTGAAAAATAGGACATGACTGAGAATCGAAGGAATATTGTATCGGCTCCCCTATCATCGGTCAATAACCGGGTCCGACCGTGCATGGGAGTGGTCCTTTCTCCGGCATTCCGGATGATTGTTTGTCTGGCCGGATGACATGGAAAGGGTTGCAATCCAGCTCATTTTGAATTGTGAAAGAGGTTCAAACCACGTTCGACTGCAAATGAACCCGCCGGTATGGTAACATATAGGCTCAGCGAATTGCCGGATGTCGGCAATCGCCCATCGATTCACACCGATGCATTGGGCCAATCGGCCTATTTTCGATTTTTTTCTTGCTGTATTTTAATTGAGTTTGAGATGGATACCGGAACGACGAAGTGGTTTGACAAAACGAAGGGATACGGATTTATTGAACGGGAAAACGGTGAAGACGTGTTCGTGCATCAGAGCGAAGTGGAGCTGAACGAACGCGACCACCTCGAGGAAGGGGAAACGGTCAAGTTTGAAATCGAGAAGACGGAAAAAGGACCGGCCGCCGTCGATGTTCGTCCCGGCGACGGAACGAACGGCTCGGTTGAGTCGTCCGGGAGCAACGGAGAAGCCCCGGAGCCTTCGGACGATGACGGAATTGACGCCTCTTTCGCCGATCTCGGACTGAAGGGACCCGTGCTGGACGGAACGGAACACGCCGGTTTCGACGCTCCTCGACCGATTCAGGGCAAAATGATTCCCCCCGCGCTGAACGGCGAGGACCTGGTGGTGACGGCTCCCACCGGAACGGGAAAAACAGCTGCGTTTCTATTGCCCATCCTTCAAAAACTGAGCGGCAGGACCGGTGCCGATCCACGCGCCCTGGTCCTGGCTCCCACCCGGGAACTGGCTCAGCAGATCACGGAAGAGGGGCGAACGCTGGCCGAAGAGCTCGACCTCACCCTCGAGAGCGTGTACGGTGGGACCGATGTTCATCATGAGAAAAAACGACTCGAAGAACACGTAGACCTGGTCGTTGCGTGTCCGGGTCGTCTGATCGACCAGATGGGGCGTAATAACGTCAACCTGAACAAGGTCGAGTACCTGGTGCTGGACGAGGCCGACCGCATGTGTGACATGGGCTTTCTTCCGCAGCTCAAGCAGATCGGTCGGTGGCTGCCCGACGAACGACAATCGATCTTCTGCTCGGCCACCATCCCGCCCGAAATTCAGAACCTGGCCGATGAGATGCTGGACGACCCCGTCCGAAAAGAAGTCGGGGTTCAGGCGCCGGCCGAAAAAATATCCCATTACGTCGTCGAAACGGATTCGAATCAGAAGCGCGACGCCCTGCTGAATATTCTGAACGCCATTGACCTGACGTCCGTTCTCGTGTTCTGCCGGACCCGAAATACCGTTCGGAGTCTGACCCGATTTCTTCGTGATCGGGAATACGAAGCGTGTGGCCTGCAGGGGGACATGGAAATGCTCGCGCGAGAATCGACCCTGAAATCCTTTCGCAACAGACGATTCAATATTTTAGTCGCCACCAACGTGGCCGCCCGGGGACTCGACGTCCAGCACATCCGGCACGTCATCAATTTTGACATTCCGGAGGACCCGGATGTGTACACGCACCGCCTCGGCCGCACAGGACGCGCGGGTCTGGAGGGGGATGCTTATACGCTGGTGACCCCCTCTGATCGAGGATCGCTCAAAGACATCGAAAACGTGATCGGCTACAACATTGAACGAAAATCGCTTGATCAACTGTAATTCGTTGTTTCCCTCGCCTCTACGTCGTCTGTTTTTCACCGGTACCGTCATGCGACGTTTTCTTTGCTTCCTGATGTCCGGATTCATTCTTTTCGGACTTTTCTCCTGCGAGAAATCCGAACCCGGTGATTCGAGCGGGAAGGTGGACAAGAAAATCGAGAAAGCGGTTAAATCCCGTGCGGGCGGTCCTGTCAAAGCGAAGATCACCGTGGAACCCGCTACGGTGTCCGCCGGTGAGACGGTTGAATTGACGGTGACCCTTCACAACCGGAGCGACCATGAAGTCTTGCTTCCCAACCTGAAACCCGAAAGCCCAAAAGACACCGTCCGGCTGTTCGACGGTCGGAAGCGGCTGGAGAACCTCTCCGTATCCCGTCCGGGACGGTCCGTCTCTTCCTCCGGCGAAGTGCTGAAACCCGACGCGTCTCATTCCGTGACACGCCGGGCCACCTTTGAGGAGAGCGGCACGTATAACCTGCGGGTCGAGATTCATCCCCCCTCCTCCGGTACGTACTCGTACAAAAAAATCGAAACGAACACTGTGACCCTGAAGGTTCGCTAACAACACCAGACGAAAATTCCTCGACGAAAGATATCATTTTCCTGGACTCGCTGTTTTTTTCGTGTCATGATGAGGGGAAGTCAAATGAAACGAGCGTCGGTCGTTCTGATCGTTCTCTTCTGTTTGACGGCACCGGGAATTCGGGCCGCGGGTCAGGAGCCATCCGCTTCCGGCAACCGAACGTTCGGAATCCTTGTGGTGTCCAGTACACCCGGATACCGACACAAGTCCATTCCGGCCGGGAACGAAGCCCTCAGGCAGATCGGAAAACAGATCGAACAGGAGGCGTCGGTGAAATCCGTTCGCGTGGACATCATCGACAGCGAGGGAACGTACGCCGACACCGATCCGGTCACGTTTCCGACCGATCCCTCCGCGCTGGAACCCTACGACGTGATTGTGTTCAACAACAGCAACGACGCCAACGCACCGGATGATCGAAGCACACTCGTCCTGAACGATGAACAGGCAGGGGCGTTCGAGTCGTTCATCCGTTCCGGCGGCGGCTACGTCGGCATTCATTCCGCCCTGGACAACCAGACCGCCGACTCGTTCATGACCCGTGTTCGCGGCGCGTATTACGGAGCCCACGGCCGTTTCCAGGACGCCACGATTCACGTGACCGATCGAGTCCATCCGTCCACGGAGTCACTGCCGGTCGAATGGAAGATCCCGTTCGAATGGTACACGTACTCCCCCAACGTTCGCGGGAAAGCTCAGGTTCTCGCCCTGGCCGACAAAAAATCGTACAACGGAAACTTCAAACAGGATCAAATCGACGACGCCGGACATCACTATCCGATCTCCTGGTGTCGACGGGTGGCCGGAGGACGATCCTGGTTCACCGCTATCGGCCACTCTCCAGAGCATTTTAAAAACGACGACTACCTGAATCACCTTCGAGGAGGAATCACCTGGGCGGGCGGCCTGCGGGACGGGGAAGCTGCGGCAACCGTCTGGAGCTCGTTCCGAAAACAACCCGTCGTCACAAAAACCGGGAGCCCCTCGATGATCGAGCCTCTGCCCGACGGCCGGTTGCTCTACGTCGATCGACGGGACTACAACAATGACGACGCGGATGCCATCATGATAGCCGATCCCGACGCCGGAACGAACGCCGTGAAAACGGTCCTGGAACTTCGAGTTTCCGACGAGCGCCTGAATGGTCTCAAAAGCATCAAACTGGACCCGGAATTTTCGGAAAATAAATGGGTGTACGTATTTTACGCGCCGCCGGATGACGCTGTGGAGGAGGACATCAATTACCTCTCCCGCTTTACGATGGAGGGAAACGCGATCGACCGATCGTCCGAAGTCCGGATTCTCAGCGTCCCCATCCTGCGCGACATCCAGGGACATATCGCCGGCGATATGGCCTGGGGACCGGACGGTGAACAGCTTTATCTCTCCCTCGGCGATAACACGGATTGCTGCGCAACCGGGTACGCGCCGATCGACGAACGAGAGGGGCGCGAGGCGTACGACGCTCAGCGGACCTCATCGAATACGGCGGATCTCCGGGGAAGTATACTCCGCATCATCCCCCGGGAGGACGGCACGTATGACGTGCCCGACGACAACCTGTTTACCCGAACGGACAAATATAAAAAGAAAATCAAAAAGGGCCTGGTGCGTCCGGAAATTTTCGCGATGGGCATGCGGAACCCGTATCGAATCACATTCGATCCGAAAACGGGCGCTCTCTTCTGGGGTGACTACGGTCCGGACGCCGGCCAGTGGAACAAAACGTTCGGACCGCCGGGGGTCGTCGAATACAACCGAACCACCGAACCCGGTTTTTTTGGCTGGCCGTATTTCGTCGGCATGAACGTTCCCTACCGGAACGTCGACTTCGAAACGACTGAATCCGGGTCCTTGTACAATCCGGACAACCCCACGAACGATTCCCCGAACAACACCGGTCTCAAAAACCTTCCCGCCGCCCGTAAAGCGATGATCACGAGCCCCAGCAGCTGGACGGCGTTTCTGGAGGTGCCGAACACGTGGTCGAAATACGTGCCGTATAAAACCAAAAAACAGGTCCCGTTTCCGCAGGTCTCCGGTGGATCTCCGATGCAGGGGCCGATGTACCGGCACAGGGACACGTTTGGCACCGACGCCCTTCCGCGTTACTACGACGGGAAACTATTCATCATGGAGCGGGGACGAAACTGGATAAAATACGTGACCCTGAACCAAAGGGGAGAACCGGTGGCCGTGGAACCGTTCATGCCCGGCACCCTGTTCAAACGCCCCATGGACATGGAGGTCGGTCCGAACGGAGCCCTGTACGTCGCCGAGTGGGGAAGCGGCTACGAAGGCCCGAACAAGGATTCCGGGATTTACAAAATCCAGCAGCGAAACGTGCAGGTTTCATTCCCCGACCTCGCCGGTTCCACGCTCCCCCTCAACTCCGGATCCAGCAAAACGCTGAGCGTTCGAATCCACAACCTTCGATCAACAAAGCTAAAAAACGTCACGCTCCGGCTTGAGCACGAAGCGGAAAACGCCCTGCAGTGGACCCCTGCCGAACCGATTCGCATCGATCAAATCGGTTCCGGCAAGACCCTGACGGCCCGCTGGAAAATCAGCGCCCCGCCGGAACCCCGAACGCTCCCGCCACTGAAGCTTTTCCTCCAGTACGAGCGTGTCAATTCCGGTCCCCGGAAGCAATCCCGCAACGTATCGATCACCTTCCCCGAACAGGCTTCCCCGCCGTTCGCGTTGAACGCGGGCGGTGATCAACCGGTTACCTTCCAAAGCTTCCCCTACGAACCGACCCCGCACCCCGCCGTCAAAGTGTCGGGCAACTCGGAAGCAAGCTCCAATAACAAAAGCGTAGCCATCGACGTCTCGAACGTCCCCGTATCGAACACGGAGCAGGATCAACTGTATCAGACCCTTCAGTACGGGGGCGACCTGACGTACGAGGTTCAGATTCCGAACGGCACGTACGACGTCACCCTGCATTTTGTCGAGAATTACTTTGATGAACCCGGAAAACGAGTCTTTGACATCATCGTTGAGGGGAACACCGTCCTGAAGAAACTGGACGTTTACGGGGAGGCCGGAAAAAACGCGGCGCTGACAAAAACGTTCCGGGGCGTTCAGGTCAACGACGGAAAACTCACCATCAGCACGAACACCCGAAAGGACAACTCCATGCTTTGCGGGTTCCGTATCCAGCCGGGCCAGACATCGACCGGCAATACCGGCCCCTCCGCTTCCGAAGCCGATCAAAAGATCGTCATCAAAGGAACCGATCAGATGACGTACGACCGAACGAGGTTCAGCGTAAAACCCGGTGACACGGTTCGCCTGGTGTTCAAACACGTGGGAAAACTTCCCGTCCAATCGATGGGACATAATGTGGTGATCCTGAAGAACCCCGAACTGGATCCGGTGAAATTCGCCAGGCGCGCCCTGGAGAACGGAGGAAACCTCAAAAACGATTACCTGCCGAAATCCGTGCGGGACCGTGTTCTCGCTCGTACCGAACTAATCGGCGGCGGCAAAACGGACTCGATCGTATTTACCGCTCCGGAGGACCCGGGGGACTACCCGTACCTGTGCAGTTTTCCCAACCATGCCACGAGTATGAAAGGCGTCATGAACGTTCAGAAATCCGATGACGGTCAAACGTCAAAATGATTCGACCCGCCGCTTACGGATCGTTTCCCCGGTAGCCGACGGAAACGATCTTGCATCGAATTCATTTTCCTGCACAAACCATGACCGATGACATTCCAACCCGGCAACTCTGCGACCGTTTCGCCGACCTGTACCCAGGAGCCATCACCGACGTCATGGATGACCGGGGCTACCTGGATCAGGTACTGAACCCGGACATCAATCCGGTCCGCGATCATATGCGTCTGGCCGGTATCGCATACCCGTGCCGGGGTCGACCGAACCGTAACGTCGACGAGGACGAGAATATCCGGAACATTCTGAAAATGCTGCGGGACGCTCCCGAACACAGCGTGGTAACGTACGAAACCCATTCGGACGCTTCCTCGCAGCTGGGCGAGCTCTCGGTGGAGTGTCTGATTGCTCGAAACTGCCGGGGAGCGGTCATCGACGGGGGCGTCCGGGATCTTTCCTATATCCTGGACAACGATTTCCCGGTGTTTACCCGATTCCACACCCCCGCCGATGCCATTCCTCGCTGGGAACTCCTCGAGTGGAACACCGGCGCCGTCGTGGGGGGGGTGGAAATCCAGCCGGGCGACGTGCTCGTGGGCGACGTGGACGGCGTCGTCGCCGTCCCCGCCGACATCGCGGAGGAGGTTCTCCGGGAGGCGGAAGAACTCGCTGAAACGGAAAACCACGTCCGAAAAGCGGTGCGGAAAGGCGGAGATCCCCTCGAAGCGTACGACGAATACGGCGTCTTTTAATCGACCCCGGGACCGAAAACGCTTCTCCGGGTACGACCACGACCGGCGGTTCAGCTCTGGATTGCTTCCTGAAGGGAATAGAGCGGACCCAGAAATCCCACCACGGACATCAGAAACGCCACCGCAACCATGACCAGGAAGACCACATGAAGGGTGAAGAGCAACTTTGGACGGTTCCGGCACAGGTAAACCAGAATCAAGAATCCTCCCGAAAGAACCAGGGGAAGAACGATCGATCTCCGGAGTACGGAACAGATGCTCAAAAGCGACTCCGTCAACAAGGGAAGGTCCAGGGCCGTTTTAACGTACATCTCCTCGACGCCCGGGAACAGGAAAAACAAGAAGATGTAGAAAAAAATCGTGAACGCAACCACCTCCAGACAGAGGAGCATTAGGTAATCTCCACGCCCTACATCGGTTTCCGTTTCCTCAGCGGATTCGTTTCCGTACCTCAGAATCTGCTAAAAAAAGAAATTACAGAAACGTCTCGGGAATCGAGAACGAAGTGACCATGAGACGCCCTCGATCCGGTGCAGCGTTCTCACGCCCTTTTCCCGCGTCGTCTCGACCAGGGTTCCGCCGG
>CAZSFH010000094.1:7452-10127 GCA_964606115.1 uncultured Planctomycetia bacterium
GACCTGAAAACACCCCACCGGACAACCGAAGAATCTTTCGAGAAACCCGGTCGAACGCACTACTCAGGAACCGGAGGACGGGGGCTCCGTTCCAAAAGTCACCAGTAATACCGAATCGGACTGTGCCTGAACGTCGTGAAGCTTTTTTGGGGCAAGCACGGCGACGTCGTTTTCCCGAAGTTCATTCTCCTCGCCTTCCACGTTGAGGGCCACATGTCCCTGCAGAACCTGGACGGTAGCCGGACCGTCCACGGCATGTTCATCGAGGTTGCTTCCCTCCCGCAGCGACACCAGCACGACGGACAGACCGGGCAGTTTGGTGATGGTCTCCCCGCCGATGCCGGCCTCGTCCGCCTGTGAAATTACCTGTTCGATCCGCTCGTCCAGCGAACAGATCATCGATGATCCCTCCAGTTCTCGTTTTCGAAGAAACTCCTTGGGTTGATTCATGTGTTATCCTTTTCAAAAAAGTAGCGATGAATACATCACGAAGTAGAACCCGTCGAATCTCCACCGGCCGGTTTCGCGGACGGGGCATCCTCCGCGCCGAACACGATTTAGATCAGACCGGCGGTACGTTTTCGTACGTGTAGACCGTGCCGGCAATCAGTGGAACCGCGCTGATCAGAATACTCACCAGCAGACACCGATTGGCCGTGCTGGTATAAATGGCGAATTTCATTTTAACCTGAGAAAAGGCTGATGAAATGATCTACAAACGTCTGACGCGAAAGCCTTGATCAAAAACACAACGGAACGTGCCCGCTTCTTTGTTTCCGGGCCGGCTCCCTCCCGTTATTGCTTCTACGGATCAAATCAAAGCCAGACTATGGGATTACAAACCAAATTACAAACCTTAATTAAAAGAAAGTATAAATATTTGAATAACTAACTATATAGTAGTAAAATGCCGTTTCGAGGAGAAGAAACCTGATTTCGTAATTGGACTGAGGTTCAGGAGGTCCGATGGACATGGATAAAATACGGAAACACGACCACCGGGATCTGGACGAACTGTTTGCCCGATACCGGGCGGCCGGGCAAAACGATTCCGAACGGGCGGATCACAACGACTCGGAAGAAGGGAATCTGTACCCTCGGCTGGAACCGGATCAGATTGACGGCGACCCGAAACCCCTTTTCGACGAGTACGAACTTCTTGCCCAGCAAACGAACGCCCCGGTTGATCAACCTGAACCTCGTGCAGGAGGTTGCGAATGAGCACGGAGATCGATCGAAAAATCGTCGATTCTCTGGAACGGCTCTCCACGGCAATCCAGGTGTTCCTGGAAAAACAAACGGAGGAGCTGGACGTCAACACGACCCAGGGCAAGGTGTTGATGTACCTGCACCAGCACCCGGACCAGGACGGAAAAATTTCCCGGATGGCGACCGAAATGCGTCGAACCAAACCCACGATCAGCGACGCGGTCGACACGCTCGTGGAGGACGGCTACGTGGAGCGGACCCTGTCCGAACGGGACCGCCGGATGATGGAACTGAAACTGACGGACAGAGGAACGGAAGCAGCCCAACAGTTAAACCGCTGGCCCGACGTGCTGGAAGAGTACATGGAGGGCGTGTCCAGCTCGGAAAAGCAAACGGTCTTTCAGTTCCTGATTCAACTGATCGAAGGGGCTCTCAAGGAAGGTGCGATCCCGACGGCCCGGATGTGCACCACCTGCCGGTATTTCAACGAGGACCCGGACAGTCCGTTCTACTGTGACCTGCTGGACATCCCCCTCGATCCGGAATCACTGCGGATCGACTGCGATGAGCAGGAGCCGGAGGAGATCGAAAAATGAAACAGAAATCGACCGGGAGGAAACGATGAGTGATTGGCTGTTAAATCCGTGGGTGCACTACGTGTCGACGCTGATTCACATTAGCGCGGCGCTGTTCTGGATGGGATGGATCGTCTTTATCTTTCTCATGCTGATCCCCGTCGTCCACAGGACCATGCCGGATCAGCTGAACAAACTGATGCCCGCGCTGAAAGCCCGGGTCCGGAAGACCGTGTTCGTCCTGATTCTCCTGATCGTCCTCACGGGATTGCACAACATGTATTATCGAGGCCTGTTTGACGGATATCGACTTTGGAACACCCAATACGGACAGCGGTTCCTCGTCAAACTGGGCGCGGCCCTCATCGTGTTCGGCATCTACGTTGCCGCGCCCTGGCTGACGTCCATGGACCAATCGGACCACGACGGCGCGTCGAGTCAATCGTGCTGCGCGCCGGACGACCAAACATCGAGCAACGTGATGGGCGTCGTTCTCCATCTTCTCGCGTTTACGTGCGGCATGCTTGCCGCACTGATCGGGATTAGCCTGTGAAGAAAACGACCAGCGGAATGGAGCCGGAGCGATTTCTGTTTCTCGGTGCCGCTCTGCTGGCGCTTGTGGCCGGGGTCTGGACAGGGTTGGTCCGGCTGGGCTGGACCCTGCCCCTGTTCGGTCATCCGGAATGGGTTCTTGATCACGGCCCGCTGATGATCGCCGGGTTCCTCGGCGTGCTGATCCCCCTGGAACGGGCCGTGGCCGTGGAGACCCGGTGGGCGTATCTGATTCCTCTGTGCTCCGCGGTCGGAATCGGAACCCTCCTCATTCCAAATTTCTCGTCCACACCGGGAATGATTCTGATCACGGGGGCCAGCGTGGGCTACACGGGTCTG
>CAZSFH010000095.1:0-10092 GCA_964606115.1 uncultured Planctomycetia bacterium
GAATACGATCGGGCGCAAGCACATTTCCTGGACTGGTCAAACGTCCTGAACACCACGCGTGAACACGCCGAAGAACGAAACCTGCTCGACCGCTGTACGTTCATCGAAGGAGACATGTTCGACGTTCCGCTCCAGGGACCATACGACCTGATGATCTGCAGTCACGTCTTCCACCACTTCTCCCTCGAAACGTCCCGCCCGCTGATTCGACGCCTGTCGAAGGCCCTCAAACCGGACGGAAACCTGTTGATTCATGACTTCATCCCGCCCAAATCCTCCACCGACGACGACCCGTTTTCGTCTCTGTTTTCGATACTGATGCTGACCTGGACCCGGGAGGGCGAAGCTCACAGCCTGGACTGGTACAACCAGCTCCTCGAGGAAACCGATCTGACCCCGCCGGATCTCTACCCCCAGGAATCATCCCCCGCCACCTTCCTGATCAGCGAAAAAACGAGTGCCTCCCGATAAAACGGACGCTCACTCCGTCAAGAAACGACAAATATCGCCCTCCGATCAACCCGATTCTCATGTAATCCCCCCTGATCCACGAAGTACCAACCCCGCTTGAACCCCCACCTCCGAACGCCCGGCACACAATCCATTTGACTGTCCCCCAATAACACTCTAAAATATAATGATAGTTAACAATAGCTATTTATAGTTTTTAATATTAAATAATCCAATGATCGGAGTAAAATCGAATGTGGCCGGGGCGTCCGGGTCACGGGGGATCCGTCGATTTTCCCCGGCCAACGTTCTTTATCCCGCCAGTGCGATCTGTATGCTGATCGGTTTTTTTCTGCTATCTCGGGTGCTGGATCCGGAACCGGGATCGCTTACGAATTTGCTTGTGCTGTTCGGGGTACAGAACGTGTATGAAGCACTTCTGATCGGAGGGGGTCTTTTTTTGATCAACCGGCTGAACGTCAACGAGGATGGTTCCCTTCTTCTGTTGCTGGCTCTGGTTTTTCTGGGAGACGCCAGCTTTCTCCTGATGGACGTCCTGACGGCCCACCCGGACGCCCTCCCGATTCTTATCGGGGGAGCAGGCGCTTTGCTCCTGCTCAAAATGGCGGCGCTTATGCGTTTCCTTCCGTCAAACCTTCACGGGGCCGTCCCCCTCTGGTCCGGTTTTCTGTACCTTTGTTTATACGGCCTGTCCGGGTTCCTCGTTCTGGGGACGGCAAACCGGTGGCTGAGCGGTGGTTTGATGACGTATTTCTGGTGGGGGCCGGGGCTTCTTCTCGTGCTGGTTGGAACAATTCCGGCACGGGGAGGATCCATTTCTTCCGAGGACGACGACCGATCCGATCCGGTGGGAATTTTTCAGAAACTTCTGAAACCTGGACTCACCTGGATTCCGCTTCTTCTGCTGTTCCTTCACCTGATCATCGGTCACTGGATCCTCCACATTCCCCTCCACCTGTCAAATTTTTCCCCCCTGTTTCTGGGCGCGGCCGGATTTCTGGTGATTCGACGTCCTTCGTTTCTTTCCAGAACCGGCACGATGACCTGGACCACGCTTCTGTGTCTGATCGCCCTGATCGGATCGACCTTCTACCCGGAAAGTTCCGAGATCGCCCTGAATTGGCTTCCAAATCAACTTCTGACGCCGTTCAGGCTTTCCCTTTTCGGTACGGCGCTTGTCTTTTCCGGCGTGGCGTTTACTCTGGACTACCTGACGCACCTGTTCTTTTCCGTGTTTTTCTTCTGTTTGAGCACGGTCAGTGACTCGCCGGGTTCGACGGTTGAAACGTTTTATTCGCTGTGGCCGAAGACCACCAGAACCTGGGGAATCCTGACCGTCGCGATTGGATTCGTTCTGTTCGCAGCCGGTTTCGTCACCAGTATCTACCGATCAAACCAGGAATCCTGACGAACGATGACCGAACAAACGTTTTCCGTTCTCGATCAAACAAAAACGATTCGCTATCTTATGATTCCGGTTCTGATCGTTCTCCTCGTGGCGGTTTTTTTTCATTACCGGGAGCGGGAAACCTATCGGTGTATGATCTGCCATTCTGAAAAGGACGTGTTTCAATGGCATCTGGGGAGATGGCCCGGCGGCATTCCGATCTCTCCGGAAAACCATCGTTTACGGAAAAGCCACATCGAACGAGATTTTTACTCGAAAAACCATCAACATAGCTGGACCTTCAGGCAGGGATCCCCGTATTACCTTTTTGGAATGTCCCACGGCGGCTGCGCCGTGGGATCGGCGAATGCGAATGAACTCGCATCAAGTTACAATTTCCTTCCCGATTTCCGCCAATTTCTAAAGGAGGAATTACGAACAAATACGCTTTCCCGTGAGGAAATCCGAACCCTGTTCACGTTTCCACGCTATCCGAAGAAGCCCCTTTCACCGAAACGGCGACAACAAAAGAAGCGTATTGAAACGATCCTGAATCGTTACGAGCAACAGCGTTAAAACGAGAGTATGAACAGGGGAAACATTCCCGCTGGAACGACACCGACTCGAACGATCCTTTCCGGCAGAGACCGACAGTTCGTATTGCTCTCCGGGCTGGTGGCATCCTTCTGTTCCTTGCCCTTGTCGCGGTGATTCAGCTTTCCTGGCATGAAAACTCGGGAAATCCGTGACCTCAGCAGTTTTATTTCGACGAAGGTCCCGGAAGACTTGACGCGTTATCCCAGACATGTAAACATTTACAGTTGATCCAGAATCAAAAACATTTGTTCGTTCGTGATGTTTGCCCGATCGAAACGTACTCACGTTATCAACATTTCATCAAACGACTGGAGGAACATTCCCGTGCACGCAGAATCTCCCCCGATCAAATCCTTGACCGAACACCGTTCATCGACGTGTGGAATCCTTTGGTTGATGGTCCTGATTTTCCTGATCATCCCGATCGATATCAGTATTTCCGAGGAAGAGAAGGTTCCTCAGCAGTTCGAACACGGCCTGGTCTCCTGGCGCATTCCCTTTCAGGGGAGCCTGAGACAGGCGGTCATCGGCCAGAACGTCGCCTATTATCTCACGTCCTCCTCACATCCCCCCGGAGGCCGCGAGGAAGACGTACGGGAATCGATCACCGTTCACAAAAATCGCACGGGCTGGGAACTGCTCCTGGTCTGTGTGGATCTAAAGAGCGGTTCCATCCGCTGGTCACGAAAGGTGCGAAGCAGGTCGTGGATCACGGTGGATCCGAAGAACGATAACTGTCATGTTTATGATTTGCGATGGATCACCCTGTCGGCGGAGGACGGATCCGTTCGAAGGAAATCCGACGTCCTCACGGGCGATACCATGGAAGGCATCCTTTTTGATTCCGGACCGGTCGTATCGGGAAATCGAAACCAGAAGTTCGAACCCGGGCACCAATGGAAATTAATCGACGCCCAAAATGAAATGGTGATTGAACAGGATGTCATCAAACTTCAGATGCTGTCGCCGGATGAGAAATATCGGCTCCGGTTCGGTCCCGCCGAGGAGGGAAAACGAGCACTGACCTGCGTGACGGCGGACGAAGGAAAGAAACAATGGACCTACGAACGGGAAGTGGCCCCTCCGGTCCTTCAAACCCCCATCCCCCGCTGGCATAACAACCGGGTCTACTGGCTGAACGGAGCCACGGAACGAAAAACGGAACTTGTTTGTATCGACGGCGATTCGGGGGAGTTGGTCTGGCGTCACACCCTTTCGTCGGGCCTGTATGATTCAGACTCCCATCCGCACACGGATAATTCGTACGATTTGAAATGGGCACCGATGAGTATCCAGGGAGACCGTATATTGCTTTCGGAAACGACCGGACAAATCAAAATTCTGAACACCTTCACGGGCGACGTGAAAGCAAAACTAACACCGTCCCGAGCGTACACGAGCCCGCCCAAAATTGTAAACGATCACCTGGTTGTGTTTACGCCCAACGAGGCACGAGCATACCCGCTGCCACTCGGCCGGGACAGTCCGAAACGAAAAAAACTCCTGAAGCGAATCGATCAACATATGAAAGACGGTAGTCTCGACCGGGCTCTGAAATTATCAGGCAGGGCCATCAAACACGACCACGATTTTTCCGACGCCTACCAGCGTGCGTCGGACGTCCTGCGGAAGATGGATCGGGAGCGGGACGCTCTGTATTTTCGAGCCCGGGCCCTTGAGCTTTCAGGGGGAGGCTCCGATCCTCTACTGCGAAAACGGCTCGGCCTGATACGCATTCTTTCACTGGGATCACCGGTCGGGGATCGATTGTTGCATCGTCCGAAATGGGTCCTCAACCCCGATGAAAAATGGCGCATGAAATTCCACCGAGGAAACTGGGTTTTTGCCGGAACACAGGACGGACGGCTTGTCGGAATTAATATTAACTCGCTCGAAACCAAAACCATTGAACGAACATCCAATGAAATATCCGACATTCACGAGAACAGAGAGATTTTTCTTCAAGATCATTCGTCCCGCAAAACGTTCCATCGATTTTCGCTTCCCCTGCTGAATGTGCCGACCTCCGACGCCGTCCCGGACAAGTGGTATATGATCACCGGAAGGTCCGGGAACGTTCGATACGAAGATGGAACGTATTACCGAACCAAAGAGAATGGAAGACTGGAGGTCTGGAATCCCGAACAGGAATCGTACGAGGTTCGTAAGCCGAAGATCGACGTTCAGAAAAAATGGGAGATTGCCAGGATTCCCGGAGATGAAATCGGATACGGGCACTCCGGCATTTTCGAGCTCGATCAAAAACGGCGTCCTTCTGCATGGATTTTTCAGAGTGGTGACGGATGGGTGGAAGGACTCCGGTTGAGCCGGGGGCACATGGGATGTATCTTTCAGACGGATGACAACGAACGGCAACTCCGGATCTTTAATCGGGAAGGAGAACTCCTGCGAAAAATCCCCACCCGCGGTCGCAGCTTTTTGGGAGGCTTCGATCAGTTTCGTAAATGGGGGGGAGGCTACCTCCTCAGTGCCCGGGACTGGCTGTGGGTCCACCCCGACCCCGAGGTCCCGATCCGAAACCTTGCTCCACCAACCGGCGACCTCAGATCGATGGACCTCTGGTGGTCCGGACGACGGGACTGGCTGGGAATCCCGCTGCAGGTCGGAAACAAATTCTTCGTCCCGACTCGCCACGGAAGCATCTATGTCTTCGACGCCGCGTTCCCGTTGCATGCGGTAACGGAGAAATCAACCAAATAGACCCCGGATCGAAACATGAGGATAAGGGCACGGCCCACGAAGCCAGGTCATATCGAGACCCCGTCCGTTCGATCGACGGAACGCGCGATCAGCCCACTCATTTTCACGTTCCTGTTTTTGATCAGCAGTGTCCCGCTGTCCCACTCCGCGGGCACCCTTCACGCCCAGAATACGTCCTCCGTGGATCTGCCGTACGACCTGAAGAAGCTGACCGATCAGATGGTCAACGACGATATTTCAAACAACGCAAATCACGCGTACGAGACCCTGCTCCGATCCAGAACGAACCTGAACGAAAAGCAGGAAAAAACCGTCGTCCGTCACCTGCACAAAACCATCCGAAACGGAGACCCCCAGCAGGCCGTGTACTGCGCGGCGATTCTGGAGCGATGGAAAGGGACACGGCATCATCACAATTATTCCTCTCACCTGATCCCCAAAATCTTCCGGTTTCTCATCTCAGGCCCGAACCCGGCCCTGAGAAAAGAATGCACGATTCTCCTGGAACAAATGAATGACGTTCAGAGAATGGACGAAAAAAGGTTTGCATTCGATCACGGCGCCGTCAATAAACTCCTCGACCGAAAGGCCTGGAACGCAAATCACCCTCTCAAGAAAAAAATGGCACTTACGATGGGATCCTTCCTCACTCCCGATCTTACGTCCCGAACCGTTCTCCGGTGGGTCCTGCGAAATACCCGATCGGATCGTACTGGAGAAAATGCCAACAGGGCCTTGAACATCTTCAAGAGCATGAGGCACGAACAGATAAAGCCCATTTTGAGGAATGCCTTTCAAGCCGATGACCGTCAGACGCGTCAGATTGCCGCCTACGCGTACGTCACAGGGGACCAATTTGATCCCGACAAAGGAAGCAAAAAACTGATCGACATTCTGATTGACGGGTTAAAAGACGATGAACTCGATTATCCCATCCAAAATGCGTCGAGGTTCTGGCGGACATTAGCGGCCATCGGACCACCGGCCCATTCTCAACTTGAGAACGCCCTCGCGTCCGATGATCAACAGCAATCCCAGCTTGCCGCGTGGGTGTTGAAGCAGTCTCCGAATTATGCCCCCACGGACCCGTATATCCGCGAACTGGTGGAGGGCCTGAAGGACGATTCCATGATGGGAGGGCGGACCACGCCGTTCGCCAACAGGCACTGGACTTCCGACACCTTATTGGAGCTGGGAGAGCGCGCCCATCCGCACCTCGTCAACGCACTTGACTCAAAGGACCGGCAGCAGCGAGTTTACGCCGCAAAAATCCTCATCAAAACCGGCCATCGCTCCTCCCTGGACCGAACCGTTCGGATACTGCTGAACCAGCTCAAGGACGATGACATCACCGCGAACGCAAAACGAACGGAATGGTTTCTTGGCGCTATCAAACAGAAGGAAGTTTACCAGAAAACCATCCGACCGCAGCTTCTGAAACTGCTCCGGACGGGAGGCCCCCAGCAGTGCGCCGCCGTCGTGAATATTCTCGAGCGCCACGAGCTCCCCGAGCCGCTTCCCGAAAACGCCGTAAAACAAATCACGAAATACCTCGACAGAGATCCCCACCAGAAGGAGTGGGTGGAAAAGATTTTGAACGGTCCCTTGCTGGTCCATCCAATCATTGAACGACGCATCCAGAAGCGTCTGGATACGTTATTCAAACGGTTAACCATTAAAAATAAATATATTCCCTCCGGATTCGTCGAGCATCAACTGGCCAATCTATTTGAAGCCAGAGATGAATACGTTCGGTACCGGGCCTTGCTTCAGTTTCTGAAGAAACACCGGAACGAATTTCCAGCCCGTATTTCGGACCTCGGCTCAAACGAGATGAAACACGTCCGAAAAACAGGCCGGAAAGGTCCTCCAAACACCAGGCTGATAAAACAACTGTTCCACCAGGAGAAACCGACCCTGGCCGAAAGCAAGAAACGGAAGATTCAACGGGCAATCAAGAAACTGGGGGCATCGAAGTACAGAACGAGGGAACAGGCAACCAATTACTTAAAACAACAGGAGCCTCGAATCGCACCGCTCCTCGAACCGCATTATCCAAATAGCAATCCCGAAATCCAGAAACGCCTCGAAAGCATTCTCGAGCATTTACTCCTGAAATTTCACGTTAATAAAATGAAAAAACGTTACGAGAACGTCAAACGTAAATGACCATCATCAAAATGGACCTATCATGACAACGCGAGAGATCGATCCGTTTTGAATTCCAGGTGAGCCAATGTCTTTTTTCTCCGTTCGAGATCACCCCGCTCCGATCTGGATGTCGTACATGCTCCTGTTGGCGGCGGTGTACAACGCCGTCTGGGGCGGGGCGGTGGTTCTGTTTCCGAATCTGTTGTTCGAATGGACCGACATGACGCTTCCCCGTTATCCGGAACTCTGGCAATGCATCGGCATGATGGTCGGGGTCTACAGTATTGGATACCTGGCAGCCGCATGGGATCCGTTCCGCCACTGGCCGATCGTGCTGGTGGGACTGCTGGGCAAAATCGCCGGGCCCATCGGGTTCGTCAAAGCCATTTACGAGGGATCGCTTCCACTGACCTTCGGAATCACCATACTCGCCAACGATCTGATCTGGTGGATCCCATTCGGCCTTGTCCTGCATGGAGCGTACGATCATGAACGGCAAACGGAAAACGACGCCTGAATCCGAGATGGCGAACGCTCCCCGGTCGATCCCGGTCGTTCAAAATATCCCTGTACGACCCCACCTGATTAGAATGACCCTCACGCTTCTCACGAACTTCATCACTCCATCACTCAGTCACTTCATCATTCCTGAAGGCCGCCTGACACACGATGCCGCCATCCCGGCCCGCATTCAACGGCTGACAGGTCGGTTTGCGATTCCCGGACGATGAGTTTCCCGGCCGTTTAACGGTGTCCCTGCTCCGCGCGACGAACAATCTCCTGCGCCATGTTCCGAAAAATAAACACGTGCGCCGGGAGCATGAGAAACCAGTACAGATACCCCCACAACGAATCCACCGCGAAGGTCGCCTCCTGACGGAGCTGAGTTCCTCCCCCGGATTGCGGCTCCAGCACGAACTCCAGCCAGGCCGTGCCCGGAAGCTTCATTTCCGCGCGGAGACACAGGTATCGGTGTTCCTCCACTCCCTCCACGCGCCAGAAGTCGATCGCATCCCCGGAACGGAGCGTGTCCGGATCCCGTCGCCCCCGTCTCAGTCCCGGTCCTCCCAGCAATCGATCCAGCAATCCACGAAACGTCCATAAAAAATCCGCGAAGTAATACCCGTTCTGTCCGCCAATGCGGGATAACACATCAAACACGGCCGAAGGAGACGCCTCCGTCGAAAGAACCTGACGGTCCCGGAGCGGATCCGTCACACGATCCGGACCGCCTTCCCACCCCGCCTCCGAAATCGACGCACCCGTCCACCTCGATGCGATCACCCCTTCCGAGGTCTGACGGATCGCATTTTGCACAGCGTCGCGAAAGGAGGTCAATTCCCGGGGAATCATGGTTCGAATCCGGGTGTCCCGGCAGAACGAATCGTTTCGCAGTCCATCCACCAGCGGATACGCCACCTGCATCGGGACGGAGGTGATGAGATTGAGCCAGTACGCCGAGAGACGAGGTGTGAGCACCGGCACCGTCACCATGTAAACCGATCGCCCCATCACGTCCGCCACCACCTGCATCATTTCAGCGTAGGTCAGGACCTCCCCGCAGCCGATTTCCAGAGTTTCGCCGGCGGTTTCCGGCGTGTCCAGGCAGGCCACGAGGTACTCGATCACGTCGTCGACGGCGATCGGTTCGCATCGGGAGCACACCCACTTCGGGGTGATCATCAGGGGAAGCTTGTCGACGAGGTCCCGGATGATCTCAAACGACGCACTTCCGGCGCCGATGATAATGGAGGCGCGAAGCTCGGTCACCGGTATTCCCGTGGAGGCCAGAATCTGACCCACCTCCTTTCGACTTTCCAGGTGCTCGGAGAGTTCCGCGTCCTCGTCCCGCACCAGTCCCCCCAGATAAATAATCCGATCCACCCCCGCGTTTGCCGCCGCACGGGCGAAATTGCGCGCCCCACGGGCGTCCCGATCCTTGAATTCCCCACCCGCCCCCATGGAATGAATCAGATAATACGCCGTTTCCACTCCCTCCAGTGCCGGTCCGAGCGTGTCCGGTTCCAGCACGTCCCCTTCCACCACCGAAACCTGATCATCCGCGAGATGACGCAGCTTTTCCGGCGAACGAGCCAGGCAACGAATCGGCGTGGACCGATCGCGAAGTCGATCAAGAAGTCGACCCCCGATATATCCCGTTGCGCCGGCGATGAAAATCATTGTTGAATGACCGGAACGTATGCATGAACCGATGGATCGAAGATGGGCCTTCGCCAACATGACAACGCGAGTCATTTCATAGCGGAACGAAGCGCCCCTCCGAGTTCAATGGTAAAAGAATAACGGTTCAAATCGAACGAAGGATCCTGACGCCGGAACGCCGGAGCAATTCCTTTCGGGTTCCAATCCCTGAAATCAAATGCACATCCATTATCCTCATCATCGTGTCCTGGTTCCCGACCATACTCCTGGAAAAAGGAGACCACATCGGGCTGGTCCCCTTTCTTCCGTTACTTCCTCTTGCAGCTCCCATGGAAGGTCTTCAAATCTCCAGAACCACAGCGGCTTCCCCGAACGTCGGCAACAAACAAAAAAATCGATTCGTCTGCCTATGACCAATCGCCACCGCCGATCGCCTGCTTTTCCTTCAACGCACGTCGCTTTTCACGATTCTCACGCCTCTCACGAAACTTTATACAAAAGTCACCAAGAACCACATGGAACTTTTTTTTATTTCATCCATCTAACGAGACCCGGTCTGAAAAGGTGCCGTGCACTCAGTGATCCCTCAGGGGGCGGTCTGC
>CAZSFH010000096.1:0-7664 GCA_964606115.1 uncultured Planctomycetia bacterium
CACAGAATTTTGATGGTAGCAGTCAGTATTTCTTGTTCAGGATCGTTTATTTTCCGCAATTTTTTATTGTATACTTTGTCACGCCGAAGATCAAAAAATTCAATCATCAGAAACTCAAATTACTGAAAGCAGACGGAAATGATACCGAATACGGAGAAGAAGATAAAAGATGAGGCCACGTTTAGTGGCATCCGATCCCCATCGCACTTCGTGCGGTTGTGGTTCTTTATTTTTTCTTAATGTTTGCGGCTCCGTACCCGGACTCCTCAAGGGCCGTCCGGAGCTGCTTCTTCGTCACGGAGGATTGAGCTTGGACTTTCGCTGATCCGACTTCGACCTCGATCACGTTTTTCACGCCGGACACGCCGGCGAGTGCGGAACGCACCGGGCCCGTTCAGCCGCTTCATCTCATGCCGGTCACCTTGATGACATAGGTTTTCATCTTCTTCTTCTGTGTTTGTTTCTTCGAATGCTTTTTTTGTTCGGAGGTCTCTTCCGTCTTCACTCCCGGTGCTTCCCCCGATGTTTTTGAGGACTCCCGATCCGGAATCAGGGATTTCAGATGTTTTATATCATTTCCCTTTACCTCCCCGAGAAGGGACCCGTCTTTGCCGTAGACCCGGAGGTAGGGAATCTGACCCATTTTGTATTCCCTGATCGCCTCTCTGGCCGCCGGGGAACTCCAGGAGACAATGTTCACCCGTCGGATGGCGATGTCCCCTCGACGCTTTGCCAGTTTCTTCAGATTTGACTCCAGCAGCTGACATCCACGGCACCACTTCGCGTAGTAATCGATGATCGTGTACTTGCCGTCCACGAGGTGGTTTTGGATGTCCACTTTTTCCCGTTTTGCAATCAATTTCTCGTCAATTTCGTGGGGCTTCTTCTCGGTGCCGCCCGTGTCGTTCTTTCGATATTTCTCGGGCACCTCTTCTCCCGGAAACACGGTGGCAAACCCCTCCCGGTTGTTTTGAGTTCCTGCCGAACCTTATCTTTCGTAATACCGCTGTCGGCCCGGTATTGGATCCATCCGGTTTTTGACTCAAACATGACCTTTGCCTGCTCGATACCCTCCATGGACTGGAGCGCATTTTCGGCTTTTTTTGCACATTTACTGCAGTTCATGCCGTACAGGTTAAACGGCATCGTTTTTGTCTTCGCTATCGCTGACGGGACGTTCAGTTCCCCACCGCCGGCATCGGTCGTCCCGCTGCCGGCGTTTTTTTCTTTTTTGGTGGTATCCTGATCACCGCTTGATTGACACCCGGTCAGGAAGATCAGCCCGGCAAAAGCAATTGACAAAAAGATCAAACAGGATCGTTCGATGGTTGCTCCTTTGCGGTCGCGGTTCGTTCCCTTCTTCCCCTTGGTTCTCACGATTTGCTCAAAGAAATGAATGAATGTGATAATGTTCATCTAAAATAGGATTCGCATACCGAAAACAAACCGGTAATCCTCGCCGAGGCCGCTGTTGAGGTCCCGGTAAACCGGCACCTGGACACCGGTTTCGAACAGGAGGTTTTCCGTGACGATTGCCTGCAGTCCCGGAGACAAAAAAATTTGATTCCCTCCGCTGTCTTCCACGTCGTTACCGTTTCGCTCGTGTTTCTCGTTCCATTCCGCGTTGATCTCCAGCACGCTGTTGAGGGTAAAATCATCGTAGGATTCGTACTCGTACGGCAAAATGCGGTACTGGATTCCGGTGTTGAGGTTCAGTTTGTTTCCCATCCGGAAGTCGTTCGCCTCGCCGTTGAATTTGTATGTAACGTCGGCGTTGACCAGCCAGCGGCCGCCGTCCCAGGTGCGGTTGAACACCATGCCCAGGATTCCGTCCACCGATCCGGTGCCGGGCTGAAGCGGAATGGGAAGCTCTGTTCCTTCGTCGGTTTCGTCGTCCTCGCCGGTGGGCAGTTTGACGCCGGCAATGGTGGAAAGGGCGGTGTACTCGGCGGGAGGGGCCTGAGTGAAAAACCGCCACTTCGTCATGATCCGGGCATCTCCGATCCCGCTGGAATCCAGTGATGCCCGACCATCCGCCGTGTTCCTCCGGAGGCTTTTGTCCACGTAGGGAACCACGGCGGCGAGGGTCAGGTTCGGTCGGACACCGTAAACGAGCTTCGGGAAAAATTTCCGAACACGCAACTCCCGGTCAAATGGATCGTCCACTTCGTCGTTTCCCTCGAAGGTGTCGGTTTTGCGAAGGTGCAGGAATCGGGGAATGAACCCCTGTCCCGTAAAATCTCTCGTGCGCGCGGAGGTCGTGAAAATGGTGTCGTCTTTCTTGAGGCCGGGATAGGAAGATCTCTTCTTTTCTCGGTTCCCGGAGGGTCGGTTTCGTCCGGTCGAGCGAGCGGTGTGCCGGCGTTGTCTCCGCGCGTTTTTCCGGTAGGCACCCGGTTGAGAATTGTTGACGCGTTTCTTCACAGGAAGTCCCCCATAGTTTGCAGATGGGCCGTGGAATCCATCAGATCCGACGTTTGGAATCGATTTCGTCTCCTTTCCCGCGCTTCTGCAGCCCGGGAACCAGAAAGCGACCAATCCCGTGCACAGCAATAAAGGTAAAGCTCGAAATCGATCCGTGATCATGGTTTCTTCAGGTAAAAGGTCTGATTCCTTCCGGGCACGTGGATCGCGAGACCGGTGGTCCCGTCCGGAACCTGTTTTTCGGTTAATTTTCCATATACAACCAGCTCCGTACGGTGCAGTTGAAACCCGGCTGCGGTTGTGGCCCGGTCCAGTTTGAAAACGGAGATGGGTTTGCCGGATTTGAACGTCACGGTCGCGATCGCTGTTTCCGTGTCGTACGAGTAGTTGCTCACGCCAGCCTGGCGCTTGAGGAGTCGCCTGACGGACCCCGCTCACACGGGTCAGGTGACCCCGCCCAGCTTCAGGTGACCATGGACGTCTTTTTTCTGGTCAAGAACCTCCCGGTCGGCTTTCTGAATATCGGAAATCGAAAGGTATACCGGGCCTTTTTTATCCTCCTGATGGGCCGTCCCCACCACGCGTACAAACGGCGTTCTGTCGTCTTCCAGAAGCACTTCCGCTTTTGCGTAAACGTTCCTTTCGGACACTTCGTCGGATTCCGAGCCGTCCGGGGACCCGGTTGTATTACAGCCAATCAAGACGGCGGAGAGCAAAAGAGCCAGGACAGACCTACGTTTCATGATGCACCTTTCAAAAAACAGTTATATCGAATGTGAATTGGATGCTCTAACAAACCCCTTCATTCTATCTTAAGTCTTAAGTGTGGTATAAGGTTCAAAGACAAAATTGCAACAGAACATCAAGAGTTACGGCGAAGAGCGTGGTGTCCTCCGCGGTCGACCGCGAAAGAGCATACATCCCGAACATGGAATCCGTTCGATGTAGTATCCCCAGGATTCATACGTTCAGGACATTCCCTTCCCCGGGGTTTCGCTTCGCTCAACGCCGGTCTTGTCTAATGATTTCACTGAAAAAAGCAGGAAGGAAAGTTCCCGGAGAAGACGGCTGAAATTCCTCCCGACTCTCACGTCGGGGAAAGAACGGAAAATGAAGACGAAGTGGAGGATTCCCGAGCCTCGCGAAGGGAATGGATCGTTTATGGAATGCTCCTGTTTTATTGGTTCTGACCCGCTTTCGGATTGTTCGCCGTCAATCCGTAAGCAGTGTCAGTTTGACGTACCGGACGTCCACCGCCTCCTCGCCCGGAATGGTCGGGGCCTCCAGCACGAGCTGATTTCGTCCGGTGGCCAGCCGGATGGTTCCCAGGGTTATCGGGCGAAAGTCTTTGACGTAGGATTCCTGGCGGGGAACCCGGTCGTGTTTCTTTCCCTGCAGCGGCGGGTCATGAGCGTTCGTGACCTTTTTTCGGACGGATCGATTCCCGAACGAAAGTCGAAGAACGGTACCCAGGTTCTTTTGAGCGCACGTGTAATACACCTCCGCCCGATAGCGTCCGGATTCGTTCACGCGGACGTCCCACGTGATTCGGTCGTCCGTGGAGGTCCAGTGTTCGAAGAACGATGCGTTTGGATATTGATTGCTCCGCCGGATGGTACCGTGTGCGACACCGTCCCGGGCCGGGAGAAAGGTGACGGGAACCGACGGGAAACCGACGGGGAACGGTCGATCGATGTCGTTGTTCATTGATGCGACGCCCAGCTTGAACCGGTTCGCGGCGGTCTGGAGTCGGGTCTGAATCTCCGGGTGTCGATCGGAGACGTCGTGTCGCTGTTCCGGGTCTCTCGTGATATCGTACAGCCGTCCTTTGTGATCCAGCCGGAACTGCTGGGTTCGCACGCTGACCTTTCCGTTCCAGTACGCGTACAGTTTTCGATCGGTAAAGCCTTTGACGGCTCCGGTGAGAAGCGGTTTGAGGCTTTTCCCGTCGAACGGTTTTTCGTTCCGCGGCCGGACGCCGGCGAGGTCGGTCAATGTGGGAAACAGGTCAATCGCTCCGGCAATGTTCCTGACGACCGTCCCGGGCTCGATCTCTTTCGGCCAGTGAATCAATCCCGGTACGCGAACGCCGCCTTCGTCCGTGGAGCCTTTTTTGCCGCGATAATTGGCGTTCCATCGCCAACCGTTGGGGCCGTTGTCACTGATATACACGACGATGGTGTTTTCCGAGAGACCGAGTTCCTCGAGACGTGAGGTGATCCGTCCGACGTTCCAGTCGATGTTCTCACACATCGCCAGCGCTGCCCGTGTGTGGACCACGTTTTCTCGCTCCGAATACCGGTGTCCCATGACCGGTGTTCGTTTAAATTTTTCAAAGAACCGATCCGGGACCTGCATCGGCGAGTGGGGAATATTGTACGGAAGATAGCAAAAAAACGGGTCGTCCCGGTGGTTCTGAATGAATTCCAGGGCACGGTCGGTCAGGGTGTTGACGATGTAACCTTCGGTGTCCACGAGGTTCATGTTCTGTTCCAGCGTCGGGTTCACGTACTGGCCCCAGTGTCCGGACGTAAAGCCGAAGAACGTTTCGAATCCACGGCCCAACGGGTGGTAGGGGTACTGCGTGCCATTGTGCCATTTGCCGAACGCCGCCGTGGCGTACCCGGCTTTTCGGAACGTTTCGGCGATCGTGTGTTCGTCCAGGTCCAGCCGCTCCCCCCCCGCCGACGTTGAATAAACACCTCCCCGGGAGTGGTAGCGTCCGGTGAGCAGCTCCGCTCGCGTCGGGGAACAAACCGGCTGCACGTAAAAGTGTTGAAATCGTGCGCCCCCTCGTGCGAGCGCATCGATATTGGGGGTGTCGATGACGTCGTTTCCGTGCAGACTGAGGTCGCCCCAGCCCTGATCGTCACTGACAATGACCACCACGTTCGGTCGATCCCGGTTCGAGTTCGACGCCCGGCTCAGCGAGGTGTAACCGGTTACCAGGAGGGTGACAGATCCAAGCAGAAGGAACAATTGTCTCCAGGTCTTCCGGGTCATGGAGAGTGAATTTTAGTGTGGTGCGCCGGAGTTAACTGCAATTCTTGTGTCGTTATGTGAATTAAGAGGAATGTCCTGTACAGCGTACTGATTGTAAACGGTCGATATGATATTATACAACAGTCGATATGCATCTGAAGCCTTCCGTAAGACCTCCATTTGTTCCCCGCGAGAGACATCATGGGAAACGCACAGGACGTCCGCCGGAATCACAATTCGTGGACCTTGAACGTACCGGACATGACCTGTCCGAGCTGTGAAGATCGGGTGGGGGAGGTCCTCGAATCACTGGACGGTATTGAGTCGTACGGGATTTCCATTACATCCGGTTCGGTGGACCTGAAGCTGGCCGACGACGCGGACCTTTCCCCGGAGGTGATCGGGGAGAAACTCGAGGAAGCGGGGTATCCCGTAAGCGGCTGGAAAACAACCGGGGATAACGGGGGGACCGGTGAGGTTCCCGTAATCTGGACCGGACGGCGGGCCGTGAAGACCTGGATTTCCGGTTTTTTTCTGCTGTGCGGACTCCTCTTGACGTACACGTTTCCTTCGATGGACCGATTATTGTTCGAGGTTGCGGGGTATTCTTTTCGACGCTCCTCGTTGTTGCTGTTCACGGCCATTGTGTTCGGAGGTCAGGTTATACTGAAAAACGGCTTCCGCTCGCTTCGTCAGTTGTCGCTCGGCATGAACCTGCTAATGAGCATGGCGATACTCGGGGCCGTGTCCGTGGGACTGTTCATCGAGGCGGCGACGCTCGCCTTTCTGTTCAACATCGCGGAGCTGCTGGAGGATTTTTCAGTGGCCAGCGCCCGGAGGTCAATTCGGGAACTGATGGAATTTGCCCCCGACCGCACGGTGGTCATCCGGAACGGAACGGAGGAAACGGTGCCGGTGGACGAGGTGAGCGTAGGTGAAACGGTCGCCATTCGACCCGGCGAGAAAATTCCGCTGGACGGCGTCGTGACGGAGGGACAGAGCGCCGTCGACGAGTCTCCGATCACCGGTGAGAGCATTCCCGTCGACAAGCTTGAAGGGGATCGGGTCTACGCCGGAACCCTGAACGAACAGGGATACCTCGAAATCCGGGTGACGGAAACAGCTTCGGAGAGCACGCTTCAGAAGATCGTTGACCTCGTCGAACGTGCCCGGAGAAAAAAAACACGTCGGGAGACGTTCGTCGAGCGATTTTCAAGCGTCTACACGCCGGTCGTGTTGATCGGAGCTCTCCTCGGATTACTCGTCCCTCCCCTGTTTTTCGGGCAGGCCTGGATGACCGCCATTCACCATAGTATAACCCTTCTCGTCCTGGCCTGTCCGTGTGCTTTCGTCATTTCGACGCCGGTTGCCGTGGTGTCGGCGGTGACGGCTGCGGCTCGTAACGGCGTGTTAATCAAAGGAGGGCGGTACCTGGAATCGATGGGAGAGATCCAGGCTATGGCGTTTGATAAGACCGGGACCCTGACGAAGGGGACCCTGGAGATCACGGACGTCATTCCGCTCGGCGACAATTCACGAGAGGATGTGCTCCGTTGTGCGAGAGGGATCGAGCAAAAGAGCGAGCATCCCATCGCCGACGCGATTGTCGATCACGCGGAGGCGGCGGGCGTGTCCGGAAAACCGGCGGAAAATTTTCAAAGCATTACCGGGAAAGGGGTGCGCGCGGAGCTGGAAGGGACACTTCATTTCGCCGGGAAGCCGGGACTGTTCCGGGACTTTGATTTCGACCTCGAGCACGTCCACCACGCTTCGAGTCAGGAACGGATTCTGGAAGAAGCACGGCGCATGTGTCACCGGGAGGATTGTTTAAATGTTTTGCGGGATACAATTCCCCGTCTGCAGGCCGAAGGGAAGACCGTGGTGCTGGTCAGCACGGAAACCGAGGTAGAAGGGATTATCGCGGTGGCCGATGAGATTCGGGACGAAGCAACCGGGATGGTTCAAGCGTTGAAAGAAAAAGGAATCAAAAAGCTCGTGCTTATTTCCGGCGACAACCAGAACACCGCCTCGGCCATTGCAGATCAAATCGGGCTCGACGAGGCGCACGGTGAACTTCTTCCCGATGAGAAGGTAGAAAAGATTCGGGAGCTGCGGGACCGGTACGGATCCGTGGCGATGGTGGGGGACGGGGTGAACGACGCCCCCGCTCTCGCGACGGCGGACGTTGGGGTGGCGATGGGGATCGACGGGACGGACGTTGCCATCGAATCGTCGGACATTGCGCTGATGGGAGAGAC
>CAZSFH010000096.1:7674-10018 GCA_964606115.1 uncultured Planctomycetia bacterium
TGCCCTACCTGTACCGGCTCGCCCGCAAATCCGGAAATGTCATTCGCCAGAACATCGGAGCGAGCCTCGGGGTCAAGGCTCTTCTCGTGCTCGGCGTGCCGGTTCCGTTTATTCCGGTCACTCCCGCTATCGCGATTCTCCTCGGCGACGCCGGCATGACCGCGGCCATCACCGCAAACGCCACGAGACTACGTCACGAACCGTCCTGATGATCAGTCCTCCAGACGCGCTCATATACTGGCTCCCGGAGAGGGAGAGAGGTTGAAGAAGAAGCAACGTGATTGACCGCTTTTTCTGTAGATTTAAAAACCGGGAACGAGTGATGGTATATTATCGTTTCCCGTTTCATATAGATCAAAATATTTTTTGCGTTGATAAAAAATGGGCTGGCTGGTTGTCGTAGCTCTGTTCGGTTGTTTCCTGCTTGTGGCCCCCTTCTGGCTGGGGTATCTTACGTACCAGCTCCGTAATCTCCGGAGACGGATGGACTCGATCGAGTCCAAAATCGATCAGCTGGACTCCCCCGAACGCAGTGAAACGGTCACCGATAAACGACCCCGGACCGAGCCGCAGACCACCGAAACGGTTTCGGATCGCGAATCGGAACCGCCGGAAACCGAAGAGACCACCTCCCCGGACGAATCCGACACGGAACCGGATCAGCCCTCCCGGCCTTACGTTTCCGAGCAACCGGCGGAAGAGAAGAGAGCAGATACCTCTCCCGAATGGGCGGATTCCGGACCACCGGAAGAGGAGGAGCGGCGGCGCTCGGAAGAGAAGGACGAAGAGGAGCCGGTGAAATCCACTCCTTCCGAAAGTACGACGGAGGCGTCCGGGGCTGAAAGATCCGAGTGGAAGACGATCCCGGACGACCGGGCGGAGGAACAGATGGGGTGGGAGCAGTACATGGGAAAAAAAGTACTGCCGAAGATCGGAAGCGTGGTGTTCCTGCTCGGCATTTTCTTTTTTATGCGGTACGCGTTCCAGTACATGGAGAACGTTTACCGTCTGCTGACCGTGATCGCTACGGGAGCGGTGCTGATCGGCGTCGGGGCGTTTCTCAGCAAAGCGGAGAAATATGAAGAGTTTGTGAATCCGCTCTTCGCCAGCGGCTGGTCCATCCTGTTTTTCAGCGCGTTCGCGTCCTACGCGCTGGAGCCCATCCACGTGTTCACCCATCCCCTCCCGGCGTTTGCCGGGATGATCGGAGCGGCGGCGTTGTTCGTCGCTCACGCGGTGGCGCGTTCCTCCCGCTGGATGCGGTTTCTTTCCTATCTGTACGCGTATGGCAGTCTGTTTATCTACCTCGGACAAACCGATCCGGAAAACGTGACGGCATTTCTCGTTACCCTCGTCGCGGTGCTGATTCTGAATGCGTCGATGGTGGTGCTTCACCGCGGATTGCAGTGGGACGAAATTCTGTTCGAAGGGCAGGCGTACTCCAATCTCTTTTTCCTGGTTCTCCTGATCATCCACAGGAATATGGATCCGTCGGCCATCCAAATTCTGTCCCTGTCGGGCACGACCTGGTTGCTGGGCGGAATGGTTGTTAGCTGGGGAATTTTTCAGGCGGCTCCGTATCTGACGTCGTCTCCCGATCGGAACATGAGTGTCATATCGCTGGTTAATAACCTGATGTTTCCGGTGATTTTTATCCTTCACCTCGCTCAGACCTATCCGGACACGATTTCCACGTTTCTGTTTCTGTACGGTGCCGTTCAGGGGGTCCAGGTCGTGGTGGAGGAATGGAGAGGCAACGCGACGTTGTTCAAGGAATACGCCTCGTTCGCGGCGGTGGGAGTAGGGGTCGGTATCTATTTTGAAGGGGAAGGGTTTCAACGACCCGCTTTCTGGTTGATCGAGTCGTTGGTGTTGATGGGAATTGCCACGGTGTCGAATCGAACGGTTTTTGCTCATCTTGCACTGCCCCCCTTTATTGTTACGTTTGTCGGGCTGGGATATGAGGAGCTGGCTCCGCCGCGTGAAAAGGTCACGTTTTTTGGACGGGATGTTTCGTCCGGCTGGTATCTGTTCTGGTTGAGTTCGGCGGCAGGATACCTGAACGGGTATCTGCACAACCTCCAGGACACCGACGCGCTGAGGTTTGGGAACTGGGCACTCGCGTACTCCTGGGGGGCCTTTCTGTTACTCGTCGCGGCCATCTGGCTGACCCTGCCGATCACCATGATTTCCCTCGCCTGGGCCGTGTGTGGATTGATCTACCTTGAACTGGTACTGTCTCCCGTTCCGTTTTCGAGCTGGACGCAGAGTGCCCTGATGCTTGCTGGTGCGTTCGTGTATATTTTCTTCGTGGATTTTCAGCAGGTACAGGCCATGGATCCGG
>CAZSFH010000097.1:0-10009 GCA_964606115.1 uncultured Planctomycetia bacterium
GATCACTTCGCCAGCACTGTTCCTCACCAAATCGAGGGAGAATCCACCAGGCCCGAACCGTCGGGTGATCGGTCCAGAGCTGATTTAACTTACGGACAGCATCTTCCAGTTCGAGCGTCGTCCGTCCATGTTCGGGGAGGCTTTCGGTGTCACTCAGCCCCCAGACGGTACGGCCCGAGGGAATTTCCTCTGCGGTGCCGAGAATCACCCGCTGATTCGATGCCACTGTACGCATCGGCACAAAAAAAGATTCATTCGGAAGCCGTGAACCAGCCCCCGTGGCATGTTCCGGTTCTTCAGCTTCGGTTCGCTCCGGGGGTACGATAGCGTCGATCTCACCAAACGCTTTTTCGGCAAGTCGTCCGATGTCCGAGTGGATGTTTTCAAGATCGTTCAACACCGTCTGGACAGCGCCCACACGAGATTTCGCATCTCGAAGTCGGTTCACCACCTCCTGAAGCTCGAACCGGTCCCGGTGGACCCATTTCCGGAGGTTTTCATCCTCATTCTCAGCAGGATCCATCCAGAGGCCCTCGGTAATAACACACGTATCACGATCGATCAGCCACGGTTGATCATACACCTGTTCCTGCAGACGTTCCTTTTTATCACCGGATATCTCAATTCGGCGCCCCTGGTGATCCCAGAGAAGGAGGGTTTGATCCGTATTAAATTGGCGGCGCGCGGCCTGCCGGTCCCGAAATGAAACAAGAACAGCCGGTTGCATCCCCGACTCCTCGCGGACAATGCGGACCTGCTCGAGATCCTGTTTCCGGAAATGATCCACCATTTCTTCACAGCACGATTGAAAATTTGAACCATGTTGTGAAGACGGCATAGCGCGGGCGGGTTCGGTTGGAAGGTATACAAGCTGGTTCAGGGACACGTCTACCGCGGAGATTCGATCGAGTCCTCTCTTCATCACCTTCTCGTCAATCTTGACAGCCCGATCATCACTGGTTTGGAACTCAAATGACCGATCCAGCAGAGACGTTCGAAACACCTTTTCAGCGTGTCGGAACTGACGGGACTGAACATCCTCCGGCTCCTCCGGGTGATAAGATTTCTCCGCTTTTACATTTACAACGTCATCCTCCGGATACCGATAGGCCGTCAGGTAACCCCCGTACACGGCGCCCTGGTCAATGTTAATCGTGTTGTTTACTTTCGTTGCTTTTGCGGTGGGGGTATGACCGTAGACGATTAACGCATCTCCTTCGTAAGCCAGAGGCCAATCCCGCCGGACCGGATAACCGTCTCTCAGGGTTTCACCAGTGGTGTCTCCATACAGGCAGAAATCCACCACCTCTTCGTTCACGGTTCCGATGTCCTCCTCCCGAATTCCTGCGTGACTTACTACCAGGCGACCGTCATCAAGAATGAGATAGGGAGGAGACATCTCATAAAGATCCACAAATCGCCGTTCTAGGTTGCTCCTTACTCCCTCGTCAAGTTCCTTTAACTCCTCCACCGTATCCTCCAATCCAAATCCGTCGGATGCATCCCCATTGAGGATGTACTGATACAATTTTTTACAGTGATTCCCCGGAACATAGTAAGCACGACCGTGCTGAACCATGTCCATAGCGAGTGCGAGACTTCCGATGTTATCGGGTCCTCGATCCGTTAAATCACCGATAAAAACGGCCTTTCGGCCATCGGAATGGACGTATCCTTTTTCATCTCGTTCATACCCCAGGCGATCAAGCAATTGCCTGAGTTCATCGAGACATCCATGAACGTCACCAATCACATCAAAAGGTCCGTCGTCCTCCATACGGACTTTGGTATTCTGATGCCGAATTACGACACGTTCCAGATCGGAACTTGAAAGGGTGTAGACCCGATCGAAAGACTCTTCATGAATACGTTTTTTCTGTTCCTGAAACGTACGGACGTGTCGCTCGATCACGCTTTCCGGCACGTTCCGATCACGCTTGCTATTTTGTTCTTTGCATACGTCAGCCGGCACATCGAATATAATCGAAACCACCGGACGATCATGCTTCTCCGCAACTGAACGAAACTGTTCCCGGATGTCCGGATTCAACGCCGTGGAATCGGCAACCGTCAGCCGCCCGAATCGCAACCGATGATTGAGAACGGTCATCATTACGTGAAACGCTTCCCGCGATACCTCCTGGTTTCCGGGATCATCCGCGACCATTTCCCGACATTGATCGGACGAAAGGACCTGGGAACTCGAAAATTGATTCTTCGCAAATTCAGACTTCCCGCATCCGGCCGGACCAACAAGAACAACGAGAGCGTCGATCGGAATGTTCAAAATTTTATTATCCTTCTCATTCAACATTGGATTAGGAATAAACCAAACCAAGCAGAGAAGTATCCGGAGCTCCAACGAACGGCGCGGTCGGTTCAACGTCCCGCCACTTGACGTTGTATTGTTCGTCTTCAGCTCGATCCTCCCATCCCGAGATCCACTCTTTCCGGTTGGGTGCATCCGGAGGAACGGAGGTATCCCCAACCCCGCTGGGAGGAAGAATTCGTCCTTCCCTGACCTGTGTCCAGATCAACAGCCGGTCGGGCTGATACCCGGAGAGAAACACATTGGCAATTGAGAGCGGAAGGCCGTCCTTTAACTCATTCATCCGCGGCAACCAGAGAATCCGTTTTGCCCCGTGGAGTTCAGGTCGGCGAAAACCAGATGGGCACCAGTGGAATTGAGGATCTGCACCGGAGGGAATCTCCCCCTCCTGCATCAGAAAATTTACACGCTGCTCACAACGATTTAACGCGTTCCTCCGGCCTTCCAGCACATGAAAAGAGCTGTCACCGATTAAGTCATCGAGGGAAGGAAGGAGGAATCCGTCTCGTGCGTTAATCATCCAGAACGCCGATTCAGGTGAATTTTTTTTCGATTTCACCAACTCACAAACTTCCTCGCCTACGTCCCGGTAAAATTTGGATTTTGACTGGAACCGCTCTCTCTCCCGATCAATCGACACCGCTTCATTCTCTCGATTCGGCTCCGGCGCGGATTCATCGAGACAAAGAAAACGATTAACAAGAAATGACTTGAGGGGATGCATGTTGAACCAGGTCCCGCGGCGGCGATCGAGCAGCTTTGCATAGCCACGAGCATGGAAACCGGCCGATTCCCGACCGAAAAGGGGGGGAATGAGAATTGACAGCCGGCGTAGCAATTGAGAAAAAGACAATTCCGACGTTTTTACCCGTAGCCAGCGTTCGATTCTGGATTTTCCACCGGTTGGCTCTTTGATGTTCAAATCGGCCCGCTCGAAAAGATCCACGAGCGTCTCCTCGAATTCGAGTTGTTCCGGAAGAATCCCCAGGGTCACCCTGAACTCCGGAGTGGATTCCCCAGAAGACACGGGGGACGGATCGCTGATGACTTTGCCCATAAACTCATTGATCCACTCGGCAAACCGATCCCACTCCCGGTAGCGAATCGATGAGCTGGTGAGCCGTCCGGGAATCGGAGGAATGTTGGAACGTACATGCAGGACAACCGACACCTGTTCCTCCTGGTACTCAGGAAACCAGAGCCGCCCAAGGACTTCGGATTCCCGCCGGATTAACTGTCGTCCCGGATGGTTCCCGATCTGGTATGAAATCTCGTCACTGCCTGGACCGCGAGCGTCTATCCGTAAGAACATGCAGTTTTACGTCTGACAAATCGTGTGCTCTCGGCCATGATACGGAGGGAGAAATACGAACTGAACAAATCTGGATCACGATGATTCGGAACCGTTGTTCGAAAGGTATTTCGTCAGCAACACAACATTCCCCTTCTCGTTGTAGGTCAGCTCATCCACCGTCCGGAGCATGAGCATGATTCCGAATCCACCATATTTTCCCTCTTCATGGCCTTCTCTTGTATGATCGATTGCGTTATCTGATTCACCGCGCTCCACATACTTTTCATGATCGAACCCTCGCCCCTCGTCCTCCACCTGAAACGTAATGCGATCCTCCATGAGCCTGTAATCGCAAAGAACTTTCTTGTCCCGTCGGTAACGGTTTCCGTGCTGAGCCGCATTTCCCATGGCCTCTCTGAATGCGGCCCGAACTTCCACCTGTGTTTCTTCGGGAAGTCCACTGCCCTCAATGAGCTCATCCATAAATTCCTGAGCTTCCTCGACCGTCTCATCCCGGGTTGGAAACCGAAAGTGAACATGGTGAAGAACACCCTCCTCAAGATGTTCCGTCTGCAGCTCCTCGACATGAGACAACAGTTCCTGCACATCAAACGGCTCCTGGATAAGATCGTCTCCATAGACCAGCAACTGCTCGGGATAAGACGGATCAACATTTTCCGGAAAAATAAGTATGATCGGAACATCTGCGTGTTTCCTCGTTCCCCGAAACCCCCGGAGAAATTCCCGGGCATCTTCAATCCGATAATCGATCAACAGGGTTGCTGGCATCTGACGCTGATTCCGAAACTCCTTCAGCAAACTGGTGGCATCGTGACGATACGACACGGTATACCCCTCTTTCTTTAGAGAGGGCTCCATCATTTCAAAAAACAAATCCCCTTCCGGAACCAGAAGAAGAAGATCTTTTTGAAGGCGCTGCCGGGCTTTCTCGCGAACGGTTTCGGAAAGACAAAATTTGATCCGTGACTCCGGTGGACGTTCGTTTTCGAGTCCCTCCGAAGGCACGAAAAGTACCGCATCTCCACCCGAGTCGGAACTCAAATTCTGCCTCATCAGTTCGAACGTTCCAAGCCCCGGAAATGCCAGAATTTCCTCCTCGAGAAGACGCTCCCTGACAAGAGACCAGATCCGGGACCAGTAGGCATCTTCCTGTTCGGGCTCAAGAACCGATTGATTGGCCTTCCATTGAATGAGAGAGCGATCAGCCGGCCCCGACACCTCTTCTCCTTTCCACTCGTCCCCGATGGGAATGGGTAGTCGAACTCGTTTATAAAAGGATTTCTCTCCAGCCTCGGGAGATCCGGCCAAAATGGATTCTCTGACCGGGGAGTCCTTCGGGGCTTCCACCTCTTCGAATCGGAGTGTTCCAAATTCAGGAAGAATGGCTTCACGATGATTCCGGAGTAGATCAATTACCGTCTGCACCGTGATGGTTAGTAATTCTCGAAGCTCTCCGGATGAACGCTGTTGATCTCCTGCTGCTTCCTGAAAAAGTTGCAAGAATTCCTCGCTGTCCATATCAGAGCCCTTTTTCCCGAATCATTTCCTTTAATTGTTCCTCTGATATCACCTCTTCTTCGACGAGCACATCAATCAGGCCCTGGAGAAGAGCCGGCGTGTTCAGAGTCGAGAGATCAAGGCTTGATCCCTTCTCAACGGTTTCCTTTTCCTCTTCCTCAAACTCGTCCTGACGATAATACAATCGGTCAATTGATTTGAGAATTTCCGTTTTAGAGGCCAGAAGAGGCTCAATACTATAGTTCGTCGCAAGTCCCACCTCTTCAAGGGATTCAAAATCATATGGATCATGGATGGCGAGCTGCAAGGTCTCTCCGTCCAATCCGACCGGAATCACCTCGTGACTTTCGATTACCTCCCTTGGAATTTCCTCGATCAAATCTTCCCTGATGTCCTGCTCGGAAAGATCGACCGTATCCATGTTTTGTTGCTGCGCAATGACTCCCAAGATCGTTTCCTCCGTCGTGTGACCAAGCTTAATCAAAATCTCTCCGAGTTTTCCGCCGACGTTTTCCTGAAACTCAAGCGCTCGATCAAGTTCTTCCTGATCAATAACCTCATGTTCAATCAACATCTCCCCCAACTTTTCCTGTTCCAGGTTAATTTCCATTTCTTCTTGTCTCCCTTCGGATAACGCCTCACAAAAAAAGCCTTTCGGTGCCGACGGACTTGGCCCGATTATTTCGATCTGTTCAAAAACCTATATTAAATTAAATGTGAAATTCTTTCAATACGACGTATGAGCACGACCTCCCGGGCATTCGACGTCAGGACGACTCCCTTCGGTGGTTGAGAGATACGGACATAGAAAAGCCCCGGGGTCGTAAAGAAACGGAACGCCCCCCTCGGATGAACCGCTAACAGGTCAAATGCCCCTATTCGGAAGGATTGTCCGAAGAAGCTGAACTGGTGCCAATCTGATTGCTCCGAATCTTTCGGAGAAGCTGGACACGCTTTTCCTCCGAGATATTGGCTTCTCCAAATGCTCGTGAAGAAGCAATTTGAACTTTGATCGGACCTTTGCTGGCGTTTTGAATCAGCAAACTCAGGGTTTGGTCATTAGGAGTTGTTCGGTTCTTCTGGAAAATTTTGGCGAGAGCTTTCCCCGCGGCCACCCGGACCGGAACGGAATCCCCCTGACGATTGAGCGCCCGGACCAAAGGACGAATAGCACGAGAATCCGCGAAACGTCCCAGCGCATCCGCGGCCGTAACACGAAGGTCATCCGGTCGATCTTTCAGGGTTCCCATGAGGGCGGATACAGCACCGCGGTAATTCGTGAAAATCGTGTCCTCCGGGTTGATACTTTTAAGAGCTCTGGCAGATCGGAGTGCCAGCCGTTCGGCGAGTGCTTTTATTTCAAGCTCGATATTCCCTTTCACCAGTTTTTCTTTCTGATCCCTGAACAGCTCGAGCATTCGCTCAACATTCACTGGTCCTTCGATGACCACGTCAATCCGATCACCAAACGTTTTTTCCAGTTCCGCTTTCTGTGTTGCGCTGTCGGCAACAGCAACGAGAGGAATGGCTCGAGTTCGAATGTCGTCCTTCAGTGAATCAATCACTCGTTGCTGATAGGACGCATCCCGTCCCGGAACGTCGAAACTGTACATGACGGTCCCGAGAAGATCCCCGTCCACAACAATTAGGTCGGACACCGGGGCCGCCTTGGAATAACGGATCAATTCCTTGGCGTTCCGGGCTACTTGCACATTCGCCCGGAGGTTGGGATCACGCATGATATGCCGGAACCGGTTCACCTGCTCCTGGTTTCGTGAGGCGTAAGTAACCTGACGAATTCCACCCGTGGAAACAGACTCGGAGAGAACGGGAATCACCCGATTCCAATGGAGAAATTTCTCCTGCGGATCACTGTTAACCAACATGGAGGCTGCACGGTAACGCACCCGGCGATCGCCGTAACCAAGTGCCTTCAGCATGGGATACGCAAGAGCCTCTTTCTGCTTCCAGCCCGTCAGATCCGAGGCGGGCAACCGGGAAGGATCGAGAAATTCCTCAAGAACGGTCAAATTGCTGACGGCAATCAGCGGTTTTTGATCATCAATTGACTGAGACAAGGCCGCATAAAGCACCTCCGTGTTTACCAACTGACCCGGAAGCCCCATCTGATCCCTCGTTCGCAGATCCTTCTGCATTCGTTCGAGCGATTTTTGAGAGAGAACATTGTAATTTACGTACTTCTCTCCCCGGGTAAGCATCAGATCGGACTCATTGAACATGGAAAAATAAGCGTTCACGACAAGCGGCCAGAGGGGACGGTAATCCACATTGACCTCGAGACCATCCAGACACGCCTGAACCGCCAGTTCCTCGTTAAACATAAATTCCGGTACGGCTCGGGACTCAGCTCGCTGTTTTTCGTCGTTCCAGCTCCACACGAGCGCATCCCCGTACAGTCGGTTCATCACCGGCGGCTCAGTAAGGTAATAACTTTCTGCAAGCCGATGAAATAGTTTGGGGGACGATACTAGATTTTCGACCGTTTGAGGATCGAACAGATTAATTTTCAGGGCCCTCCATGGATTGACATATTGTTCCAGCTTTGAAGGAAGACCGGAAATGTTTTTCAAGTAATGCCGGTGGGGATCGACGGAGATTTCTTTCTTCTTCTTCTCCTTCATCCGACGCTTTGCAGATTCATGAATATGCTTGATGTATTTATGTCCCTGCTGATCCACGTAGATGTTTTGAAGTCCCAGCTCCCGGGCTCCGGGCCACTCATTTTCCGCCATCTGCCCGTTTGATTTCGCCCGCTCTTTTTGCTGTTCCTCAGGAGAAAGCTGAACGTGAGCCTTGACCTCATCCCAGTTGTGCGTATGATCCTGGGTTTCAGGCGGTGATCGATCCAAACGAATCGAAGCCCCATCCGTATCCTGAACGACCTCTTTCACCGTCGCGTCTTCCTTATTCTGTGCTCGATTCCGAAGATAAGCGGGAAGACGTGCTTTCAGAATCTTGACAATGGCCTGATGAGCTTCCCCTCGAACGATCTCATTGGAATCGTTCTCCAGCGTTCGCTTCAGGGCCGGAAGAGCACGGGGATCCTCAAGATTTCCAAGTACAATCGCCGCGTTCTTCCGCTGCAGATGACTATCACTCTCAAGAGCCTCGACCACCGGTAATAAGACCCGGCTGTCCATTTCCGAAAGCGTGAGGATGGCCTGAGAACGCATAGTCGAATTATCGGATTTGAGCGCCTCAATCAGGCTCGGGGCAGCGTATTGGCCGGCGGAGATGAGCTGGCGCTGAGACTCAAGCTGAAGTTTATAATCGTCGGCCGTAAGATTCTGAACGAGACGACTGACCCTGGACTCATCCATCTTCCAGGTCCAGTACGCCCCTTTGGTAAGCTCCATGATGCGCTCGGCGGCATGCCGAAGCTGGGGATCCTCCAGCATTTTATCAAATAACCTCGTGCTCGAACTATGCCACAACCACCGCAGCAAGGATCCTCGAACTTCCGGATCCAGCTCTCGCGCCGCTTCGATGGCTCGTTGAAACTGCGTGTATGCAGCCTCAAGCTCTTCCTTTTTGAGATGCTGAACACCTTTCTGATAGAAATCGCGAACCTTCTGTTCCTGTTCGACCTTTTTGGCCTGTTGATCCGTACCATTCTCTTGAGCCGAAGCCGTAATAAACGGTCCAGTCAGCGCTATTGCCATCAACAGGACCAGATAGATATTTTTGCACCCGAAGCGGTTTCGACGGTTGTACATGTAACACCCTCCAGAGAATACGAGGTGACCAATGTGTACCGAGCGTTCTTTATAAAACGGTGTCTACGGTGATAACGCGAGCAACCTGGGCTGTCGCGCTTCGTGCAACGGTTGAACTTACTGTTCGTATATTAGCAAAACTCCGTTCAAAATCAAGAAGATGACCGTCATCGATTACGAATCTCCATCATCGACACGAGAACCAAACAGCGTCAGGGCCGTCGCGTTTTCAATTTCAACGTCCACGATCTCGCCTCTCAAATCCGTCCCGTCTCGAGGAAACACGACAATATCATTGCCCGGTGCACGTCCGGACCATCGACTATCATCCGTCTTACTCGGACCTTCAACAAGCACCTCCACCGTATCCCCGATCATATTCATATGACGCCGCAGGGAAACTTTTTCCTGAACATCCAGTAGAATGTGATTCCGCTCCTGCTTGACGTCGTCCGGAATATCGTCTTCGAAAACGTCTTTTGCCGGCGTATTCGGGCGGGTTGAATATTTGAAGATGTATGACTGCCCGATGTCCGCCTCCACAATTAGCTCCTGGGTCTTTCGAAAATCCTCTTCCGTCTCACCCGGAAACCCCACGATAAAATCGCTGGCGATATTCAATTCCGGAACGATTTCTCGAGCGATCTCACACGTCTCGAGATACGTCTCATACGTGTAACCGCGAGCCATCTTCTTTAACATCCGATTCGATCCGGATTGAGCGGGGATATGTAGATAGGGCATCACCTTGGGAAGCTCGGCCATGGCGTGGAACAACCCTTTGGTCGCGAAGAACGGATGGGAGGTAACAAACCGAATACGCTCGATTCCTTCTACGTCGTGAATGTAATGAAGCAATGATTCAAGGTTGTACTCCCACGTATCGGGATCCTGAAATACCGTACCACTCCGATCCACCTGATTTTCCATGTTTTTTCCGTATTCGGTGATATTTTGTCCGAGAAGCGTCACCTCCCGGACCCCATCCTCAGCCAGCTGCTGAACCTCCCGTTTGATCTCATCCGGATGCCGGCTCACATCTTTCCCACGGGTGGCCGGAACCACACAGAACGTACAGCGACATCCACATCCCTTCATCGCAAGCACGTA
>CAZSFH010000098.1:0-4431 GCA_964606115.1 uncultured Planctomycetia bacterium
TCGGACGGCGAGAATCGACATATCGTCGTTCTGGGGGGCTTTCCCCCGGTGGTGTTCTACCGAACGGACAATTCCATGAACTACTTTTTCCGCGGGCAGGGCTGAATTTGCGTTGAGTGCCCGGGTGAGCATGCGTTCTCCGTACGGTTCGCTATCTTCGTTCATTGCTTCCACGACGCCGTCGGTGTAGAGCAGAAGAACATCATTCGGACGGATCGTGAGCCGGCGTTCTTTCATCTGTTCGCCAAACAAACGGTCATTTTGAGTGATTCCCAGCGCCATACCGGTCACGTCCAGGAACTGCGGGACCTCCATTTCACCGTCCCACAGCAGGGGAAAATGATGCCCGGCGTTGGAGATCCGTAGTGTGCCTCCCCTCTCATCCAGGATGGCGTAAATACAGCTGACAAACATTCCCTTCTTTAGATCCTCCGAAATTCGTTGGTTGACCAGCCGGAGAGTTTCGACCGGGGATTGACCCGGTCCGGCAACCAGATGAAACATACTGCGAACCATTACCATCACCAGTGCCGCCGGAACGCCTTTTCCCGTCACGTCGGCAATGAGGAGAGCATACCGGTGCTCGTCGATGGAAAAAACGTCCAGGTAGTCCCCTCCGACCGTGCGGGCCGGTTCATAGGTCATTGACAGTTCACAGTTTTCCAGTTGTGGAAGATGTTTTGGAAGTAAATCGTTCTGGATTTCCCGTGCCCGGCAGAGATTTTTTTTCCTGCGCCGCCGGGTGCGTTCCGTGTCAGTTTCCGATCCCGTCAGCGTTTGGATACGGTCCATAAAGGGGCCGGCTTTGACCGGAATTTGCATGCACTCGACCCGGGGATTCTGACGCACGACCGCGTGGTTTTTCAGCTGTTCCCCGTCCGTGCAGATCAGTACGGGAACGTTTTTGTCTCGCCTCTTCAGGTGACGGAGAAGCTCGAGTCCGTGTTTCGAGGAACCGGTGGAGCAGATGACGACGAGCTTGTACGAACGTTCGGACCGGAGGGCGGACCGTGCTTCTTTTGGTTGAAAAAAACCGTCGACGGATAATCCCATTTCGCCGAGGTACAGTTGCTGACGGGACATCTGTGTGTCGTTATCCACCAGGACCAGCGCGCGGCCGTCCAGCGTGGGAACGGAAACGTCCGCCAGGATGGAATCGAGATGTTGAGAAAGATCCTTAATCGATTCCTTATTCTGCATCGCCGAAGGTTCGGAAGACTCCTCTCCGGAACGGTCGCGTGGTTGAGCTCGATGGAAATCAATGTGTCCGAAGGAGTCTCGCAGGGTAGATTCGAGGTAACCCTCCTTGAGCACTTTTTCGGGAGGAGCCGAAAGAAGGTGAAGAAGGCGCCGCACTTCATCCTGGTTCACGCCCCGATGAACATCGAACCGGCGAATTGATTTTTCGTCCATGGCGTCTTCGATCTGATAGAGGACCGGGGATGGATCCTCCAGGATAGAACCCTGCAGCAACAGGCATCCGTCCTGAGTTTCCACCCGGATGGTGTCTTTTGCTCGGTGAAGCTTCTGAAGTTCCTTCGTGGTGTGTTCGATTCCCTCAAGGACCGATGGATGTTCCTCAGGATACATCTGTATGGAATTGAGAGTGGTCGCCAGCCATCTCAGCATCTGTTCCCCCGAGCACCGGGTATGAAAGTTTGTTTGAGGCATCTCGATGATCAAAAATTGTTTGTTCTGCGGAACGAGATTCGTCATTTTCAGCCTACGACAAAGCCATGGACCTGTCAAAATGATACGTTCTTTGAATATGGGATCTGATGGTTGATAATAAAAAGACGGATCGAAAGAAGAGGGCGCGTTTTCGGCGGTGCATGTTCGGAAGAAACGGCGGAAAACCGTGACCGGTTCGGTCGTATCCGAACGAACGGCCCGAATTTCTCGCGTTGTCATGCTAAAGATGCTGAGGTTGTGGGTTTCTCGCGTATTCATGCTAAAACGTCATCATCTGATCAGTGTTGTGTTAATCACTGTCGGGCTGGTTGCGGCGGGATGCCGGACGGCGGATTACAGGTATACCCCGGACGTGGCCGAGGCCGAGCTGTCCCCTGACCGGAAGGAACTGTCGGTAAAAGCATTCGTGACTATTCAGGGTATTGAGCCGCCGATCAGATCCGGGCGAAAACCGGAGCGTATCTCGTTCCGGCTCCGACTGGAAAACACGGGGTCCTCACCGGTCCGTTTGCTGCGGGAATCCATTGATCTCCTGTCGGAGGACCTGAACGAATTTGGCGAGCCGGATTTCCGTGATGAAGCTGACGGGAAGTCGTTCAAAGTTCCTCCCTCCGATTCACGGCTACTCAATGTGTCGTTTTCGGTGCCCCCGGACAAAAACGTGACGTCGCAGGGGTTTCGTCGGCTAACGCTCCTGTGGACCATCAAAGCGGGCGAGAAGACGTACCGTCGATCCGTGACCTTCAAACGTTCTCGCATTCATCCTGATGTCTATCATCGCCGCCGGTTTTACGGGGACTGGTATTATTCTCCGTTTCACCACCATCACCATTATTATTATCATCATCGCGGTGGGCGAAAGAAGAAGCGCGGTCACCGGTTCAGACGTCCCGCACCCCCTCATAAGAGGTTGTTTCATTTGAAGGATTAAATTTCAGCGTGTCTTTCAGATCTTACGGACCTTCGCTGGCCTGGGCTCTTCTGATCCTGATCCTGTGTGTGTACCCCATGGGACGGCAGATGACCGGGACGCTGTATGGTATTTTTACCCTCGACAATCTGGGACACCTGTTCCTGTTTGCCGTCCAGACGGCGTTGCTCCTGGATGGGTTTCGGCGGCAACCCGACCCTTCATGGTTGCGGTCCCGAAGCGGTGTGTCGGCGGTCGGCTTCGCCGCGGCATACGGGGTGATCGTGGAAGGCATTCAGTTCGTTTTTTTGCCGTACAGGCATTTTGAAGTGCTGGACCTGGTGGCCGATTTTTCCGGGTGTCTTCTCGGGTGGATGCTGTATCGCATCCTGTTTTCGGGCTTCACCGAGTAGCCATCAATCGGATTCCGTCGCGTCCGGAGGGCTATACCCACCTCCGCCCGGGGTCCTGATACGGATACGGTCTCCGCTGGAGAGCGAACCTCGGGCGCGGGGGCCCAGGGTTCGGGGTTCGTCACTGGCCGGAAGGAATTCATTGACGCCCGTTTTTCCGTCCGATCCGGCTCCGGTTCCGTTCGGAGCACGTCTTCGGCGCTCCGAAACAATGGTGAACGATCCCTGGTCGCCGAGAAATTCGATATCTCGGACGATTCCTTCTCCGCCATTGTAATCGCCCGAGCCGCCGCTTCCGTTCCGAAGTCGGTACTGGTGTACGCGGACCGGATACTCGTGTTCGAGGGCTTCCACGGGGGTGTTGCGGGTATTCGTCATGTGCGTGTGAACGCCGTCCATTCCATCCCGCCACGCGAAGGCGCCTTCCCCGCCGCCGATGGTTTCGTAATACGTTTTTTCACGGTCTCCTTCCGCGGCAATCACCAGGTTGTTCATCGTTCCCTGGGACTGGGCCGGAACCTGTTCCGGAATCGCTTGCTGAAGCGCCCGGTAAAGCACGTCCACGATACGCTGGGAGGTTTCAACGTTCCCCGAACTAACGGCGTGCGGTGAGGAAGGATGAACAAGGGTATCGGTCGGAGCGTCGACTTCAATCATCTCATAGCAGCCCTCGTTCAGGGGAGCGTCCCGGTCCGTGATGGTTCGGATCGTGTAATAACAGGCGGAAAGCGTCACAGGAAGCGGGGCGTTTGCGTTTCCTCGTACCTGCGGGTCGGTTCCTTCGAAATCAATGCTTATTTCGTTTCCCCGTACAAAGATTGAACAGGCAATTTTCGCCGGTTCTTCCTCGGCCCCGGTGGATTCCATCCACTCCTCCGCCTCGTATCGACCGTCCGGGAGGTCCGAGATACTCGCCCGCACGAGCCGGGAACTGTACGATCGAAGGTCCTCGCCGAACGATTGAAATTCGGACGGGCTGTGGTCCTCAATCAGTTCGTGGATCTGGTCCCGTCCGCGACGGTTGGCACCGATCTGCGCACGGAGGTCGCCGAGACGCTCCTGTGGGTTTCTCATTTCCTCCTGGATCGATGCAAGGAGGTTTTCATTCAACGCCCCTTCACGGACGAGAAAGTGTGGGGGAATGACCATGCCTTCTTCCTCGAGAAACATCGAGTACGGGGGCAGGGAACCCGGTTCGTCCGCGCCCACGTCCGAATGGTGGGCACGATTTGCGGTGAAGCCGATGAATTCATCCTCGTAGAACACCGGCATGATTAACGTGATGTCCGGCAGGTGAGTGCCACCCCGATAGGGATCGTTCAGAATGATTTGATCTTCCGGGTGAAGGTCACCTTCAAACCCATTCAGTACAGCCTTCACGGCGACCGGCATCGATCCCAGGTGGACCGGCACGTG
>CAZSFH010000098.1:4441-10004 GCA_964606115.1 uncultured Planctomycetia bacterium
CAAAGATGGCACAGGAGGCATCCATCCGCTCCTTGATGTTCGGTGAATATGCCGAACGCTGGAGGACGTATCCCATCTCCTCGGGTATGGCCCCAAAAAGGTCGGTGATGATGGAGCGTCGAACCGGATCCATGGTTGTGGTTATTCGTTCCCGTCGGACGTATCGGAAGAGGATTTGCCCCGGGTTTTGGCTTCGTCCGACCCATCTTCGATCCAGCCCCGACGTCGGAGATGTTCTCGAAACCGGTTCTGGACCGTTTGGTCGAACTCTTCAGGCCATTTCGTGTCTTCCAGGCTTTTGTAATTTTGTTCGGGAGGGTTTCGGTCCAGTTGCTTGGGCATTTCTTTCCTCTCGTTTTCACCCCCGGTGGCATCTTCACGTTTCGCCTGTTGCTGACCTTCCGAAACGGAGGATGACGCGCCCCCGGATCCGTTGGTCCGCGGCGCTCGTTTGTCGACCACGTCGTACTGTTTTCGCCCGATCATTTCGACATCGGAATCACGGTCCGGTGAGGTTCCGGTTGTTCCGGTCAATCCTTTCGGGTTGGAGGAGCGAACCTGCTGCCGGGCACAGCCGATGATCACCAGTGCACCGAGCAGAAGCAGAATAACGCAGCTGTAGGCTCGCCGAGTCATGGTGAAATAACCGAAACGTATTCGAGGAAAGTATGTTGAAATACCGCTTTGGACGATGCTGAACGACATTATTTTTCCTGCGGTAAGAAAGATATTATGGAACAGGAGCATCTCGATTTAAACTAAATAGACCTCATCTGAAAAGGTGGCGTGCACTCAGTGATCCCTCAGCGGGCGGTCTGCACGGAATATTGACGAAGAAACCCCAATTTCAGCGGGTTTTTGAGGAGATATGACACCGCAGAGCGCCCGCTGAGGGATCATCCCGTACGGCCCGCTGAGCGTACGCCACCTTTTCAGATCCGTTCTCAAGAATTCAAAACCCGGATCCTCCTGTCTTATAATCAGAGGCATGACAAAGCGAGAGATCCGCAGCCTCAGCATCTTGATTTCGATGAGGGTCCCGGAGTTTTGAGGAAGCAATTGAACTGAATTTAAATGAAAACTTTCCGCTCAGTTCAGGGAGTGCAGTCCTGACGATGCTCGTACTCAAAATAATAAGGAAGGACGTTTTCACGTTTCTGCCTGCAATAATCCTCTTGATGGGTGCGTGTCGCAGTGCGTCAGAAACGAGTCCGGGGGAGGAAAAATCGGAAACGGTTTACCGGGTCAGTACCGGGCGTAATGAGAACGTCGTGAGTGAGATCGGGCAGCCGGGTGCGTCGGAGGACGATCATCATTATTCGTCCATCCGGGCTGCGCTGGAAGCCAGCCGCGGCGCGCCGGAAGACAGGGAGCCCCGAATCGTGATACACGGGGGAGCGTATTACCTGGATCAGCCCCTGAACCTCTCGTCCGAGGACAACGGATTGACGCTGGAAGCTGCGCCTGGAACGTCACCGTCATTATACGGGGGACGAGCGGTAACGGGATGGGAGCAGGAGGGGGATCGGTTTTACGCCGCGGATGTACCGGTCCCGGTGTCTGGTGAACAACTCCGATTGCTGGTTGTCAACGGTGAGATGCGCCCTAGAGCGCGCCTCCCGGAAGCGGGATATTTTGAACATAACAGTACGTTCAACGTCGAGTGGCCGAGCGCCTCGGCCGGTGGCTGGGAACGGGAACCCACCTGGGAGGAGTTGACAACGTTAACGTATAAACCGGGACAGATCGGTCCGGATCTGAAACCGGAGAATGCCGAACTGACCGTGTACCACAAGTGGGATACGTCCCAGGTGGCCCTGAAGTCCATCGATCGGAAGACGCACACGCTGACTTTTTCCAATCCCGCCGGTCATCCCCCGGGTGCATTCGGGGTTCAGAAATATGTGATCTGGAACACGAGACAGGGCCTGCACGAGCCGGGTCGATGGTACGTTGACCGGACCCGCGACAAGATCGTGTACTGGCCGAAAAAGGGAGAACAGATGGACGAGGTTCAGGTTCTTGCACCGGTGACTGAACGGGTGATTCGCATTCTCGGGGCATCAGATATCACCCTTCGTGGACTGGAAATTTCCGTCACGACGACCCCGATGATCGCCGGCGGATTTGGTGCGTCCCAGTTTCCGGGGGCCGTGGAGGCCGATTACGTGACAAACGGCCAGTTCGAGAATATCCATATCCATAACGTCGCCGGGCAGGGATTGAAAGTGAAGAACGAACAGGGGGTGAATATTGAGAACTCTAAAATTCATTCCACCGGTGCATGTGGTATCATCGCCCCCGGGACCACGATTCGCAACAATCGGATTCATCATATCGGTCGTCTGTACCCGGCCGCAATTGGCATACGCTCGGGGGGAAAGGGATCCATTATCGCGCGAAACACGGTACATCATACCCCGTACACCGCCATTAACTGCGGCGGTTACAGTCACCGTATCACGGACAATCATCTTCATCACGCGATGCAGGAGATGCACGACGGCGCCGCTATTTATACGTTTTCCGGACGCGATATCGTGATTCGCGGTAACTACGCCCACGATATTACGGATAAGAAGGGGTCGGGTACCGCTGCGTATTACCTCGATGAGCAGAGCCGAAACTGCGTGCTGAAATATAACCTGTCCCGGAACGTGGAGCAGCCGGTGAACAATCATATGGCTCAAAACAATACCATCCACAACAACGTGTTCGTCAATGACGGAACGTTGCGCCTGAATTTTCCACGTTCCTCGGGGTATACGTTTTCGAACAACGTGCTGGTGGCAGACGGACCGATCACGTTCCGGAACGGCGGGGCCATTGATAGCTGGACGTCCAATGTCCTGTACAGTCGGAGTGGAGAACACTTGAACAAAAAACTCAACAACTATGAGGTTATTCCAGTTCGCGCCTTCAGCTCCCGGGTGACAACACCACGAAAAATCCGTCTCTTACGATTATGAATGGTCGCGTTACCTATCCTCCAGGTTCCATCATTCACCGGCTCGGTATCGAGCCCGTCGACGTCTCCCGAGCCGTTCAAGATAAATAGGAGGCAACTGAAACCTCCCCACCTCAGCGGAACGAAGTACGTCGAAAAGCGAGGCGTCCGCCACGGATGAGACCGTTTGAGCACCCAGGTGGAGGAATCGACGGAGGGTTCGGCGTAACTTGATTCGTCACAAACAGTTCGAATGCATCTGGAACTTCCGAGCGACTGCGGATTCTCGACGGTGTTCTTTCGGCATCGCCTGTGGATCTTCGGCCAACGGGATCCCAACCTCCTGATGACGAAGCGTGCTTTCCGGCAGTCTTACCAGTCTGATCTTCCTCATGGTCTCGTCGTTTGTGGTCCTTCTGGTTGCCGGCGGATCCAGTTTTGCGAAGCCTTCAGGGGCCCCTCTGAAGGACCATCCGGAGACACAACAAACGAGTCCGCCGGAAAGCAAACCAGCAGTATAAAAATAGTTCCTGGGACCTTGTGGATGCCGTGGATGAGAAGAAGGTGAGTCTGGATGACATTGAGAAGATACACCTACCGAAAAAATATCGCAAGATGTCCGCGGAAGAGTTCCGGGCCCACATCAAGAAGCTTCGGAAAGAGAGGTCCCGTGTTCAGAAAAAAGCTTCGAAAACTCGGGCGAAAGCGCCGGACGTATCGAGAAAAGAAAATGAAGGAGAAAGGGGAGGAAACGTTGAGACAGGCGGTTCGAAATATACTTCAGGATCAGCTGAAGAAAAAAGGATTCAAGCTTCAGGATCAGAACGAACCGAGCAGCTCCGGCACATCTCCTGAATAGACATCGTCTGAAAAAAGGGGTGTTCCCAGGGATTTTCTGCAGGGGAATCTTAATTTTCCGGGATGCCTTCGTCCCCGGTTTCTCCACTCAACGCAGGACGTTAAATGAAGGAACAGATGCGAACCCCTTATTCCGCCGAAGTGTTCATTTCGGAGGCCACACCCGGAACACGAAGATGAGAAAGGGACCAGAGGCCGACGGGAATTCCGAGCACGAACAGCGGGGACAGAACGGGCACCATTACAAGCACACTGCAGGAAAACGCCAGGTAATACCGTCTTCCGGCCATCATATGAGCTGCCCCGTAGAATATAATCAAACTCATGACCATTCCGATTTTCAATGAAACCATCACCGGGCCGACCGGCAGTGTTTCAATATGGAGAGTATCCGGCAGGGTGAGAAACAAAATATTCATCCAGCGTGCGGTAAATCCTTGTGTCGTCCATTCCCCGCGAAGTGTGATGAGCCGCTCGAACAGGCGAAGCCAGATCAGCAGATTCAGAAAGGACACCAAAATCAAACCGATTGCCGGCTTTTTGAGGCGCTCTGATACCGACATCATCCACAGGCGAATATTTGATACTGTCATGAAACGGAGCTATACTTTCTAAACCGGTCCCGTTTCGAAACGGCCGATCGAACCGGACACGGTTTACCTCCGAAATCGATCTTTTCCATGTTCGCCCGTTAGCCCCTCGTTTTCAAGAGATTCAACTCATGTTTGACCAGGAAGGGATTACGTTCGACGACATTGTCCTCGTTCCGGCCCGGAGCGACGTGTTGCCGGAGGAAGTGGACACCCGGACCCGAATAAGCCGGGGGATCGACCTGAACGTTCCACTGATTTCCGCGGCCATGGACACTGTCACGGAAGCCGAACTCGCGATTGCCCTTGCCCAGGAAGGTGGAATCGGAATCATACACAAAAACCTGTCGCCCGAGGAACAGGCACGGGAAGTTTTCAAAGTCAAACGGTCCGAGAGCGGAGTCATCCGGGATCCCATCACGCTCGAACCGGATCAGAAAATTTCCCAGGCCCAATCGATTATGGACAAACACAACATCTCGGGCATTCCGATCGTCGAACCCTCCGGCAAACTATGCGGGATCCTGACCCACCGGGACCTGCGATTTCATCAGGACGGGGACCAGGCGGTCTCGGAGGTTATGACGAAAGAGGAACTGGTGACCGGACCGCCGGACACCACACTCGATGAGGCCAAGGCGAAACTGTTCAAGGAAAAGGTGGAAAAACTTCTCCTGATCGACGATCAACGACACCTGAAAGGACTGATTACAATCAAGGATATTCGGAAGCTTGAGGAATACCCGAACGCCTGCAAGGACGAACGGGGGCGACTGCGGGTCGGCGCGGCTATCGGTGTCCATGATTTCGATCGGGCGGAACGACTGCTGGACTCCGACGTTGACCTGATTGTCGTCGATACGGCTCACGGTCACTCCACCGACGTCATGGATACGGTGGCTGAACTCAAGAAGAACTTTGACGTTCAGGTCGTGGCGGGGAACGTCGCGACGGAACAAGGTGCAAAAGATCTGATCGAAGCGGGAGCGGACGGGATCAAGGTGGGCATCGGTCCAGGCGCCATCTGCACAACGCGGGTGATCGCCGGTGTCGGGGTGCCACAGATTACGGCCATCCGCAACGCTCATCGTGCCTGTGAGCCAGCTGGCGTACCGTTGATCGCGGATGGAGGAATCACACACTCCGGAGACATTACGAAAGCCATTGC
>CAZSFH010000099.1:0-2460 GCA_964606115.1 uncultured Planctomycetia bacterium
CCGCCCGCTGAGGGATCACTGAGTGCACGGCACCTTTTCAGACCGGGTCTAAATAAAAGTTCAGCGAGGTTTGATCCCGCAACCTTTCCATCAGAGAGTGCATGCGTATATCACCGGAGGGGACGTCCTGAATGGTTTCATTTGACAACTTGTTTTGCAGGTTCTGTTTCCACTGGGGCGTCGGTCGGGGCTCCGGAAACGGTTTTGCTTCGCCAACGACGGACAGTCGAAGAGCCAACACCAGGTCGTCGGTTTGACTGTGAGCCCCCGGTGCTGGACCCGCGTTGAGAAACAACCAGTCCCCATCACTCACGACCACGTTCCACGCACCGCCCTGGTGAAACTTCCGTGAAAGCGAGATCGGCTGTTCTCCCGTTTTTTCCGACTGCAGAACTCCCGAGTCGTTTTTTACGGGTTTAAAAAGGTCAACGGCTGTTGAAACGTCGGATTCAATGACGTCCGAATAGATGTTTCGTACGGTCAGTCGTACCTGCTTCCCCTCCCGGCTGATCAGCGGCAGAAACTCGAAGGCGGTTCTTGTTTCTTCCGAATGAGACGAGGTCTCGTAAGCAATGGTCCCCTCGGTCACGCTTACGTCCAGGTCCCTCAGAGTGGAACCCGAATGGCGAATTTCAAGCGTATCCCGGTATCGGTCGTACACCTGGAACGAAAGTTGATGAAGCCGGTTGCCCTCCGTTTTCAGGTGGTTGTAAACCGGTTCTCCTTCATCGGACGAACGCGGGCCCGGTCTGTAGTTTTCAGCTCGGAGTGCTGTTCTCGGAACTCGATACAAACCACCCTCCAGTTCCACGTTCGATCGCAGAAGAGCGCGTGCTTTCTTCAGGACACGAGCAAAGGAACGGTGAAACGAAGGAGTCGCTGCCAGCGTCAAACGGCCGTTTTGAAACTTATATTTACTGACCTGGGTTTGAAAGTTTCCGAATAGTGACCTGTAAAATTTCGCGTTTGCCAGTAAGTGAAGTCGTCCCCGACCGGCCTCATCCGAATTCACGACTCCTAAACCGCCTCCTCCAGGAGGGTTTCCCCCCCCGGATCCAGTTGGAGACGTTGAGTTCGTTTGTTCTGGGTCCGTAAAGCAGATCCCGAACGTCATACACACGCATTTCCGTGTTCATCCGGCTCCGCACACCACACGTTCTCCGTCTGTGGTATGATGATATCCCTTGGATTTCAGAATCACCGTCAGGAGGGTTTGCAGCGGGACGTTTTCGACCTCAACCGTGGTGCTCTCCTCATTGAGTTGCGCCCGAATACCGGACCCCACCTGAACGGCAACGCCGGTCTTCTCAGAAATATTTCGAAGGGTTCGAAGCACGCTCGCGTCCGACACCTCCAGCGTAACGGTGGTATTTTGTAATTTGTGTTCAAATGAACCGTTCGTGTTTTCGTCCGATTCCGACGGTTCGTTTACCTGTGCACACGCCTGAAAGGAAATCAGTCCGAACACGGCGATGAAAAACAAAATGAGGATGGATCGCTTTCGATCAACATATCGCATGGAACCCTCTTAAAATTTGACACCAAGCGCAACTGAAGGAACAAACTCGAGGAGATCTTCTTCCGTCTCAACCCTCGACCCGGACTCCCTCACTTCGACGTCGGTTCGAATGAGGTTGCCCCTCAGACGAAGCGTGATATACGCACGTCGGGCCTCCGTAAGGAAATACAGCAGTCCGGCCTGAGCGGTTACGCCGAAGGCATCGTTCACCTCCAGCCCATCGGCGGAATCCACCTGCTCGTTGTGGAATTTTCCATATACACCCCCCACACCAAGATATCCGCTCAGCCGTTTCGCGCCCCGGATCGACCGGTAGTCTTTGACCGACAGAAAAACGGGAGTGCCGTCCACCTCTCCGATTTCCTGGTCCTGTTCGTTCACGTAATCGTGGTTGCCGTGAAGGGCGCCCAGCTCAACGGCGACGTTCTTCCAGAAGAAATAACTGAAACTCCCCCCGACGAGTGAGGATGAATCGAGGGGAACACTGTCCGAATTCAAACTAGAACCATCATTGTCAGTGTTTATTCCCGCCTCACCCTCAAGGGTCACGGACCGTTTCGGAATCACCGTTTTTTGATAAGAGTGACAGGCCAAGGTCAGGGCCAGAATTAAGAACCCCGGAAGGATCAGCAGCCAGTTTCGGTAATTCACCATGAAATCTACGTCGAATGAGTTTCGGTCCAGACCGAAAGATCTCTTTGATCAATCTTATTTTGAACAAGTCAAATTCAAATATCAAATAATTCAAAATATATTGCAAGAATCACGGACAAGTATAGGATTCCACCAGAATTTGGCGTGTGCTTTGATTTTTATTCTCACCCTGAACGTCGTTTCTTCACCCGGTAGAAAAAGTCTGGAAACGAAATGAACTACAGCCACGGGGTGCGGAACATGGGATAGAAAGGGCGGGACGAACTTCAGTTTTCGTCCAATGCGTC
>CAZSFH010000099.1:2472-9946 GCA_964606115.1 uncultured Planctomycetia bacterium
GGGCTGAGCAGCGGACACGGATCTTTTTTACCCCAGACCCGTTTTCGATGAGGACAGTTTTCTTCGTCGTCATCGATCCGATTCCACTCTTCCTGCATCTTCCGGAATAACCGGTATTTCTCCGGGTTCTCCCGGGCCCACTTTCGAAATCTCGGATCGTCATCCGTCGTATGCACGTTCTTCAGGACCTGAGGATCTTCCGGAAAACGCTGATGATCATTGGTTTCGACCATCCACGTGTCCAGGGCCGCTCGAAGTCGCTCCAGGGCGCGCTGGTGCTTTTCCTTGTCCGAATCGACGAGATTATTCACATTATGCGGATCGTCGGGAATGTAAAATAACTCCTCGGCGGGACGGTCCGGTCGCATGTACTGTTTCTGTACCGACGTGAGCCTGTCCTCGAAATACAGCTTTCGCATCAGGTGAATGATCGGGTACTGGCGCTCTTTATATTCCTGACGCTGAAAATAAGGACGTTCAGGATGCCAGTTGCGAATATATCGGTAATTGCGACTGCGCACGGAACGGGTCCGGACCTCCGTTTCCCCGTACCGCCCCTGAGCGGAAAACACGAATCGTCGGTGAACAGGACGCTTCCTGTCACGGCCCGACGTGAGGGACCTCATTCTGCGACTTCGTTCACCGAGAAAAACCCGTCCCTGCATCGTTTTCGGAGGCTCCACCCCTGCGGCCCAGAGGGATGTTGCGGTGAGGTCGATCTGGCTGATAAGCCGGTCGTCCACAGAGCCCTTTTTGTACCCTTTCGGCGGGTCCATGGCCTCCGGCCACTGGATCAGCATCGGTACGTGCACGCCGCTGTCATAAAGAAAATCCTTCGCCCGAAGCATCGCCCGACCGTGATCGGATGTCACAATAATCAGCGTATTTCTGCGAACCCCCAATTCCTCCAGTTTTTTCAGCAGTTTACCGAACCGGCGGTCCGCAACGGAGATGCTATCCAGGTACCGCGCCCAGTCCTTCCGGACCTTCGGATGGTCGGGATAGTACGGAGGAACGTCGACCTTTTTCGGGTTCGCTTTTTTCGGTCCGTGAAAGTCCCGGTGGGCCTCCTTCACCTGAACCTGAGCGAAAAACGGCTGCACACGAGCAAGTTTCGACAGGTCGTCTGTGTCGTAGGGTTGAGATCGGCCGGCTCGTCCTTCGTAGCTGAAGTTCCAGTCTCTTTTCTGATTCCAGATCAACCCGGTGACATACCCCGCCGGTCGGAGCCAATCCGTAATGACGCGAACCCCTTCCGGCAGCGTGTAATCATCATTTCGATGGGAGCGGTGGTGCTGAACATCGATGCTGGTCGCGTGCATTCCGGTTACGAGCGAGGACCGGTTCGAGGAGCAGACCGGTGTCGAACTGAAGACGTTCGTATATCGCATCCCCTGCTCGGCGAAACGATCGAAATTCGGGGTGTGAGACTGTGGTTCATCGTAACACCCGAAATCCGGTCCGGTATCTTCCAGGATAAACCAGACGATATTGGGAGGATACTCCGCCCGGTACGTATCCTGGGCTCTGATCGGCACAAGCGTAACCAGGAGGAACAAAAGAGAAAACAGAACCGTGTTAATTGACTTCATCAAATTACCTCCATTGAAGCAAAATTTACTCCTCTTTGTCGATATGTTTTTCAGCATCGTTCAGGATCAGATCCGCGACCTCGGAACTAATGCTATGGGAATCGACGCTGTCATCGATATACCATCGAAACGAGTCCTCGTCCGAGAATGATGTTTTCAGAACGTTTTTCATGACCTCTTCGGTGATTCGGTTATTGACGCCGTAAAAGCAGCAGTCATCCTCAAGGACATTCACAAAAATCCCCCCTCGATCAGGACCTGCAGTTGCGATGAGGTAATGATCAAAATTGGTATGCTGACTGTAGAAATCGTACGTGTAAGGATCATTGCCCTGTTCGTAGTCATAGGAATGATGGCCGTTCATCTCCTGATAGTCGCTGATATAAATTGGCTGGGTCCCGGCAATGGGATAAATTCGTTCGATTCGGAGATCCATCGCCCCGTACGTGGCCGTCGACCACCCCCCGCCGGATTTGCCGGTCATGAAAAGATGATCGTATGATCGCTGCTGGACCGCGTAGTTCAATCCGACCGCGACGTGGTCGTGGAAGAGCTTCAGCGGATTAAACGAATCCGTTTGTTTTCCGACGAGGTCATCGTGGTTGTAATCGGCACTGTTAAAACTGCGCGCGTACATGCCCACCAGCAACACATCGTATCCCCGCTTGAGCATCTTCTGGGTGAACGCCTTCCGACCGCCGCTGGTGAAATTCCCGGCGTGGCCGGCCTTGTGAACGAACAAGGCTTTCTTTTTCGGGTTAGCGGATCGAACGTAGAACGCGTAGCCGGTCGTGTTCAGCTCGCTCTCGATTTTAACGCGATCCACCCTCTTCCAGTGATCCAGGTCCTCCAGCTTAAGGGTGGGTACTTCGTCCACGTTCCGGGTCACCTGTCCGGTTCGTTCGGGCAGCGAATTTCGTTTTCGATATACGTTTTTCACAATCGTCTTCCTGGTGGCTTCGAGATCGTCCGGGCTCCGAACGTGAATACGCCGGTATGGATTGTTCTGCCAGATCGCCGGGTCGATCAGATTGATCCGATTCTTCGCGCAGGCCACTCGAAAGGTCACCGTATCGGAGACGGAGGACCCGTCTTTTCGTACGCCCGTCAGCCGGTAGGTTACACGACCCGTCCCCGGAACGAGATGGTTCAGCGCCCCATCCACCGGAACCGATTTTTTCCGGATGCTCTTCCAGCGCCGGTTTTTGGCATTTTCAACGTCCAGTTCAAGCTTTTTGATGTTGTCACCAGCCTCAAATTCCAGCGATCGGACCAGGGTCAGATAGGTTTTCCCGTCGACCGGTCTGGTTATCCGAAGATCGGAGGATGCTTCTTCATCCGGGGAATCCTTCGGACGCACCAATCGAAGGTCATCGAAATACAGCTTTCCGTCCCCCGCCCCGGACGCGGAGGCAAGAATTCCGATCCCGGTGTGATCTGCAAATCGCTGGTCTCGTGCACACGCGCCCGCCAGCAGGGCACCGTCCCGGGTCTCCCAGCGGGCATGCAACCCGCCATTCCTCAACCACTGCACCACGAAACGGGTCCACTCGCCGGTCGGCACCTCCGAGGACGGGAACTTCGCCCGTCCGAGGACGGTTTCGTCGGATCCGGAAACACTTGCAATCCGTAATAGATTTTGCTTCCCGGAATAATAGGCTTTAAAAAAATCACCACGCACATCGTCCTGCCCGGCGAGACCGAACTGTACGCCGGCCGAAACATCGGCGGGATCAACGTTTCGGGGAATTTTCAGGTGAAGTTCGACCACGCTGCCGCGGCGGAGGTATTGCGGCAGTCCGTCCGTCGACGAAACCCGTTTTGGACGGGCGGACCCTCCCTCGAATTTCAGAGCAAAAGAGCCCATTCGAGCGTTCTCGTTCTGAACGCTGAACGATTTCCGGTCCCCGGCATATTCCGTTAACCCCCCATCCTCAAACCCGTCGATGGTTATTTTTCGAACGAGATTCGAAGGCCCTGACACCGACCTCGTTCCGGCGCAACCGGACGCCAGCAGTACCACACTGAAAAAAATGTAAATTCGATCAGTCACGGAACACAAAAATAACGGTTCATCACCAATCCTATCCTATGAGACGACTGAAAAGGATCAGCTTCTTCTTTACAGACCTAATTGAACATTACTCAGATCTCTTCAGAAGAAATCGTACATTGAGGAACCCGATTTTCGATCATTTCATGCGGATCATCGTCGATGATTATGCCACAGGAAGCGCAACATATTCAAAAACATACGACAAATTTCGAGAGCAGTTATCGCAAAAAAACGCCGATGAAGGATGAAAACGTTTCCCGGTTTACCCACCTCGTTTAGACTGCTCAATGTAGGTAGAGTGAGTTCTACCGCGGATCAGAAATTGCTATCTCAACGCTTATTCACTACACTGCACTATGGTGGCCTTCTCGTGTTGTCATGCCAGTTCGTGATGGAAGGTGGAATCAATCGGACCAAACAAATAAATTTCATGATCCAGAAACTGAAACGGTCTCCCGAACTCATTTTTTCCTTCCTTGTGATCACGCTCTTCCTCCACACCGGGACACGATCGGATTCGACGGACGCCCCGAACTCCGCTGACCTGGATCAACTTTCGAAGCAGATCGACCGGGGCAAGTACAAACCGTCGATCAAGCGTATCCAGAAACGCATCAAAAACGATAAGAAATCCGTTTCCCTCTCCATACTTCACCAGTTAATTCGGGCCCTTCGGGCCACCGGTCAGTACGAAAGTGCCCTGGAACAAGTACGGACCACGTTGAACAACCGGGAAGAGAAGGACGAAGATCGTTCCTCCGCAGATCTTGCCACGATTCGCGTGGATCGGGCGCAGTTGCTGATGTTGACCGGCGACTACAAGCGTGCACGCGAAGTGATCAAAAGCGTCATCGAGCAACATCCGTCCCACATGCGTGCTCGCTGGATTCGCGTTCGTCTGAACCGGCTTACCGGAAAATACGACCAAATCAAAACGGACGCGGAGTTTGCGATCAAAAAACGTCAGGACGGTCTTGCCGAGGACACCCGAGATATTCTCTACGGCGCCCGAATACGCTGGTTATACGCCACCTGGAACGGAAAAACTCAAATCGTCAAACAGGTCATCAACGACCTCGCCCGCGCTAACAAACAAGATCCGAAGAACCCGCAACTCCTGACGTTCTGGGCGAACTGCTATCTTGAGAAGCGCCACGACGGCGACGCAAAGATGACGTACAAAGACGTGCTAAACTTCAACAGCTCTCACCCGGGCGCGCTGACCGGTATGGCGCGCATTTTTCTTCGCAAACGCACCTCGCGGTCGCTCGGTGACAAAAAAGCACAGAAATTCCTCAAAAAGGCCCTTCAAACCAACCCCGGGTTTCTTCCGGCGCTCCTGTCCCGTGCCAAGCAACAGCTTGTCGAACGAAACTACGAGGAAGCCTGGAAAACCATCCAGGATGGCATGAAGGCCAATGACCGATCCCCGCACATCCTCGCCCTGAAGGCGACGTATCACTACGTTCAAAAGGAGAAATCGAAGTTCAAGGACGCGAGGAACCGTGCTCTGCAAGTCAATCCGAAGTTCGGAACCCTCTACTCCCTGCTCGCGGAGGTCGTCAGCAAGCAACACCAGTATCCACTGGCTGATAAATTCTATAAAAAAGCGACTTCGCTCAACCCACACCTCTGGACGGTCACGCGGGACCGCGGTATGAATGCCACCCGTCTTGGAAATGAGAAAGAAGGCAAAAAGCTGATTCAAAAGGCGTTTGAGAACAATCCGTTCGACGTGCTGTCCTACAATTTCCTTGAACTCCTGGACAAACTTGAGTCCAGCTTCAACACGTACGACCTCCCGGGATACAAGGTGCGGATCCATAAAAGCGAATCCGAGTATGCTAAACCCTACATCTTCCGTTTGCTCCGTCGTGCTCGGCGGGACATGCGGAAACGATACGGGATGACTCTCGATGAACCGACGCTGGTCGAAATCTTCGAAGACCATCGGGACTTCTCCGTCCGCACGGTCGGCATGCAGGGACTGGGAGCGCTCGGAGCCTGCTTCGGTACCGTGACCACGGCCCTCTCCCCGCGCGCGAAAGATCAGATAGGGGGCTACAACTGGGGAGCGATCCTCTGGCACGAGATGGCCCATGCCTACGCCCTTCAGATGAGCAATATGAACGTTCCCCGCTGGTTTACCGAAGGGCTTTCAGTATACGAAGAATCCCGTCCATATTCGTCGTGGAAGCGAGAGATGGGGCCAAAACTCTTTAAAGCCTGGAAACTGGACAAGCTTCCGTCCATTAAGAAAATGGATCGCGGAGAGGGGGGAGGGTTAATTTCATATTACCTCTATGGCAGCGTCATTATCGAATACATCGTCAAAACACACAGTTTCGACCACGTCCTCCGCATGCTCAAACAGTACGGGCAAGATCACTCGACCGAGACGGTGTTTCGTAACGTGCTCGATACGTCCATATCCGAATTTCAGAAGGGCGTCGACGAGCACATGAAGAAGAAATTTGGAGATTTTCCCCTTCGCCCTCCCCTGAAAAAAAAGAATGTCATTCAAAAACTGACCGAGGTCGATCTCGAAGATCTGGCAAAAGACTTTAGCTTGAAGAACGAGTTCGACCCGGAAAGCGCGTCGTACGACGAACTGATCGAAGCCGCGCGCTTCGCCAGATCCAATCGAAAACTGGATCAAGCAAAATCCTACCTCAAAAAAGCGATCAAGAAGGATTCCTCGCGTCCGATGGCCCACGCCCTTCTCGGTGATGTCCCGTACCGGGAGAAAAACTGGAGCGAGGCGATCTCCCGTTACCGCAAATCGGAGAAACGGGGCGTATCGGACCTCCAGACCCTGCTTCGGTATGGACGGTGCCTGGACGAGCTCGACCGGGTCGATCGTGCGATCGAGATCTACGAAAAAGCACGCAAAACGTATCCCGCGTACGTGGAAGGATCGCGGAACCCCTACCTGCGGCTGTTTAAACTTTATAAACGAAAACAGGAACCGCAGAAAATGATCGAGCGTCTCAGGGGATACGTCGACCGTGCGCACAAGGACTTTAAGCGACATATGACCCTGGCCCGCCTGTATCGAAAACTCGAACAATGGTCAAAAGCACGCGAAATTCTGGAGCGTCTGATATACATAAATTACCGTGATCTTAAACTCCACACGTACCTTGCCGAAGCTTACAAGCACGAAAAAAACTGGAAACGAAACCACACTGAACACCGGGTAGTCATCGCATTACTGAAGAACACCGAACAGAAAGAAGCGTCTACGGACGACCTGCTCGTCAAACACTACCTCGCCGCCGCACGTGCCAGCAAGAAACTGAACAAAATTGAGCGTGCACGCCAGGAAGCTCAGAGCGCCCTGGACATTAACCAGACCGCCCCCGGAGCGATCAAGTTCCTCCGGAACCTGGAGTAAATCCAACGCAACGGTTAGCGGATGTGTGTTGTCGTATACTGAGACAAGCGGAATGCACGTTGTTATCCATACGAAGTGGGAAATACAGATCAACTAAAATTATCACCTCCGGGAACGAGATCGCGTTCGGCCTGATCTTTTCATTGTCGGCACGTTCCGCCGGACAGGACGAAGGATGGATATGCTCCCTTTGTCAGCATCGCTCTCAATGAATCACGACCGCAGAATTTCCAGGTACGTTTTTTTCCTGAACCTCCATGCCTGAACCGGAATCGAAATTGTTTGTGGTCGACACCCCGATCGGCAACCTGGAGGACCTCACCGACCGGGCAAAACGGATCCTGCGAGAGGTCCCGCTGATTATTTCGGAGGACACGCGACGTACCCGGAAACTCCTTTCCCACCTGGATACAACGTCCGATCTGGTTT
>CAZSFH010000100.1:0-7971 GCA_964606115.1 uncultured Planctomycetia bacterium
CGGTGGTCGCCGTATCATTACAAGAAATCGATGCCGAGGGCGGTGGGGTCGTCGGGCAGGTCCCAGGTCTTTTCGGTCAGGGATCGCAGCACACTGCGAAGAATGGCGTTGACAAAATTGGCGGTGGACGAGGAACGTTTCCGTTTGCCGAGTTCCACCGCTTCGTTCACGGACACCGCTTCGGGAACGCCGTCCAGGAACAGAATTTCGTACACGGCCAGGCGAAGGATTTCGTGGGCCACCGGATCCAGTTTCTCCATGGGATGGTCGGAAAACGTGTTGATGACCGCGTCCAGGCTGCGGTACCGCCGGACGGTCCCGAACAGGACGTCGTTGAATACCCCGTGGTTCTGATCGGGAATTCGCCCCTCCTCAAAAATTCGATCCCGCTGGGGTGCAAGGCGACGGACGGATCCGTCGAAGAACGATTTGAGGACGCTGATGGCTTGCCGGCGGTATTCGGACATGAAGACTCAGGTTATCTGGATGAAATGATGGCGATCCGAACGATCAAGAAGCTCCGATGAGAGTTCTTTTAGATCATCCGCCAGCTCCAGACTGTACAGCGTGAAATAGTGCCACGGGCTGAGGACACGTTCCTGCAGTTTCCCGTTCGGAAACAGATTTCGAATTAACTTCTCCAGCTGCTGCCGTCCGACGTTTTTCTTTCGCCGATGGGATTGTTCGACGTTTTCCCGATACCGGTCAAGGGCCTCCAAAATATGGTCCCGCGTTTTTTTCCAGGGGTTCTGGAGGTTCTGGTCCGTTCCGATCGTCTTCTCCCGGAGACGATCAAGGGCCTTCTCAATTTCCGCCCGGTGGTTTTCGAACAGTTCATCGACGGAGGCCGGAACGGAACTCGAAAGCAGCTCCTTTTTCCGCTCCCGTACGGAAAACAATCGGTCGTACCGGAGTTCGAATTTGTCGATGACCTTCTCGACTTTTCGCTCCACGATGGTTGCACTCATGCGGGGAAACAATGGAGCCCGGGAAACGTTCAGACGGTCAAACAGGTCCCCAATCTGGGCGTGGTAGGTAATTTCTCCGGGGCCGCCGACGTACGCCCGGACGGGAAAGAAGGCGTCCTGAACGACCGGACGAAGCGCCGCCCCGGGGGAAAATCGTTCCGGTTTGTTCTCAAGCCGTTCCCGCCAGTCCTCCACTTCTCGCTCACCGTCCACACGCACCGGTGTTCGGCGGCCGTCCTTTATATAAAACAGATTCGGATGGTCATTGAAATCAAGCGGTTGCCCGTATCCCGCTTCGTCCAGTTCGTCTCCGCGTGACCGAAGACGTTCCAGGTCCTCGGACCAGTTTTCGAGGTGCCGGTCGAGGAGGTCGTCCCACTGTGAACGGGCCAGGTACGGTTCGAAGACCAGCAGTCCCTCGTCGGCAAAAAGTCGATGAAGGATTCCGGAAAACCAGTTACCGGGTTGTTCCCTGCGGCTCTCCTCGAGAAGCGTTCGATTCGTCTCCAGAAATTCGGTGTCGCGCAGTGCATTAACGAGGGTCTGAAGAGCTTCTTTTGTTTTTTTCGGAAGAGACAGCGAGTGAATTTCGGCCGTTTCCTGGTGGTTGAGTCCCAGCCTGATTTCGATCGGTTCATTGGATTGATCAAGTACGAAAGTCCGGTCAATTTCGCTCAGGTCATGGTCGTCGGAGTGATTCCAGAAAACCGGCACGGAGGGTGCGCCGTTTTCCGTCAGCCGGTGGGCGAGGGAACAGGCCGTGGCGGCCTTGTAAAACGTATACAGGGGTCCCCCGAACAGCCCGGGCTGCTGCCCCGTCATCACGACGCCGACCTCACCGTTACGGAGTGAATCAAAATGATCCATTGCTTTCGTGGAAGCCCCGTGTTCTTCGAGATAGGACGCCCACCGATCCTGAAACAGGTCCTCCGAGAATCCCGCGCCGGCCGTCACCGTCTGCTGTCGGTCCGCGATCTCCTCCGGGGACAATCGGGGAAGAAAAGACGTCGCACGGGGTGTTCCGGTGACCCAATCCCGGAAGAAGTCGGGAACGTAATCCTCGTCGAACGGCTGTGAATTGTAAGTCAGGTCCGGCATAACGTCGTCGAATTGAGGCGAAAATCAAGAGGAAGAAGCGGGGCGGGTTGGTGCATCGGACTTCATGTATGACGTTCGTTCTTATCTTACAGGTTACGGGCTTCAGTTTCAGATAACAGATTACGATGCCTGAAAACGTTGTTCAAAACCAGCTCTGTCACAAAAAGCGCCGATGCCAGATTCGTCAGCAAAACTTGACCTTTACCGGCTGGTTAAATTAGAATATACCTTCGGGGCAAAGGATCCGTGATCCCTGACAAAAGTCAAATCAGAACGAACGGCAGGGATTTTTTCATAACACGAACTCGACCGATCAATACGCACGGATGTTTGTCCTCTTCTCTTCGAGTCAGATTTTGATTGACAGGGAATTACATGTCGAAAGTCGCACTTGCCTTTACGGGTGGTCTTGACACGCTGATCTGCATTGATTACCTCAAGCGACGTAAAAACCTTGAGGTCATCACGTTCAGTGCAAACATCGGTCAGGAACCATACCTCGAGCCGGTGGGAGAAAAGTCAATTGAGCTCGGCACCCGGGCCTCTCATGTCGCCGACCTCCGGGAGACGTTTGCGGAAGAATATATTTTGCCCGCCATTCGGGCTCAGGCCGAATACGGGCGAGGTTATTACCTCGGGTCCGCACTCGCCCGGCCGTTGATTGCGAAAGAGCTCGTTCGGATCGCCAGGGAGGAGGGGTGCAAATATCTGGCGCACGGGTGCCGGGGAAAAGGGAATGATCGTCTTCGCTTCGAACGGTGTTTTAACGCGCTTGCCCCGGAACTGGACGTCATCTCACCGCTCGCCGAGCTGGGCGTAAATCATCCCGGTGAGGACATCGAATACGCACGACGCGCGTCGATCCCCCTCGATTCCGCTACGGAGACCATTTACAACGTGGAAGAAAACCTGTGGGGAACGAACATTCAGCTGACCCCCTTCAAGGACGAATGGGAGGAAGCTCCCATGGAAACCTACATTCGAACACTCCCGCCCGAAAAGGCCCCGTCCCGTCAGATCGACGTCAACCTTCGATTCGAGGAGGGATGTCCCGTCGCCCTGGACGACGAGGAACAGCCGCTGCACGAAATTATCGAATCCCTGAATCGAATGGGCGGGAAATTTTCCGTTGGACGAATCGACGTGATCGAAGATCGTCTCGTGGATCACAAGACCCGGGAAATTTATGAGCAACCCGCGGCCACTCTGATCAACGTCGCTTACCGGGCACTTGAGGAACTTGTTCAGAACCAGGATGTCATGGAGATGAAGAGCAATCTGGAACGGAAGTACGGAAAGCTGGTCTATAACGGTAAGTGGTTTACCGATGAGCGAGAAGGACTTGATCTCTTTTTTCGCCGTGTGAACCGGTTAATGACCGGGGTCGTCCGCCTCCGGATCACACGCGGACTTGTACGGGTCGTCGGACGGAAATCCGACACGACATCGCTGGATCGACAGAGTGAGAGCCTTGACATCGCCGAACTCAAATCACAGATCCGGGAAAGCAGTTCTTCCACTTCTTCCCTCCTTCCGTGATGGATCTCGCCGAGAAGGCCGACCGGTTGATCACAACGTATGACGAGCAAGACCGTTTGCTCGCCCTTGCCGAATCCTGCACGGGAGGTCTGGTTTCCGGCCGCGTCACCTCCGTCCCCGGCGCATCGAACGTGTTCCTGGAAGGGATGGTTTGCTACGCGAATGACGCCAAAATCATGCGGCTCGGTGTTGATCCGGAGACCCTCGAGGAACACGGAGCCGTCAGTGAACCGGTAGCGGTGGAGATGGCCGAAGGAGCATATATCATTCCAAACGTCACCGACGCACTGTCGGTGACCGGCGTCGCCGGACCTTCGGGGGGCTCGGACGAAACACCGGTGGGGACGGTGTGGTTTGCCCGGAAATCGCACGGTGAACCGGTGGTAACGGCCCGGAAGGGGTTCGAGGGCGATCGTGCAGCGATCCGGAACAAAAGTGTTTCGTTCGCCCTGGACCTGCTGCTGGACGCCGAACACGGGTCTCCCCTGCACGCCGGATGAGCTGGGTGGAGACAATTCCGGGAACCCGAAGCCGGTTGGTTCGGGTTGACGATCACCGGATCCACGCTCTTCAGACGGGAGATCCGAATCGCCCGGCCGTTGTTTTCCTGCACGGAAACCCCACCTGGTCGTATCTCTATCGACATCAATTACCCGTGATCTCCGACCTGGATTTACGTGCGCTGGCACCGGATTTACTCGGATTTGGGCGATCCGAAAAGCCGGAGGAGCCCGAAGACCATTCGCTTGAACGCCATATTCGCGTTGTGCGGGGATTGCTGAACGAACGTAACGTCGATCGTTGGGTCCTGGTGGCACACGACTGGGGCGGACCGATCGGTCTTGGCGCGGCACGGCGGCATGAGCATGATCCGCTGGGAATCGTTCTGATGAATACCGGTTCATTTCACGGAGTTCATCTGCCGCTGGCCTTTCGTTTCCTCACCTTACCGGGGATCGGAGAACTTCTGCTGGACCGGCTGAACGGGTTCGTGGAGGTGTTGATGCGGGTGGGCACGTTTCAGCGGCAGCGGTTGAGGCCGGAGGTGATGCGTTATTACCGCGAGCCGTTTCGCTCGTCGAGCCGGGCGGGAGTTGTGGCGTTTCCACGCATGATTCCGACGGGTAAAGAACATGAAAATTGGTCGATCTGTCACGAAATTGATCGGTATCTATCCCGGCTCGACGTGCCGGTGCTGGTCCTTTCGGGCGCACACGATCCGGTCCTCGGGCCGGCGTACGGCCGAAAAATGGTGTCACGGTGCCGGAAGGGGCGGCACGGGGTGCTTTCCCGGGCGGGTCACTATCTGCAGGAGGACCGGCCGGGGCGCCTCCGATCAATCCTTCGACGGTTTTTGCGAAGGATGATGTAAGCCGGGAGGGGGAGGCGACGCCCCCGCTCGCCGCGGCCGAACGTGAACCCGGTTTCCCGTGTAAAAAGGGATGTTCGGGTCCGTGTGGGGTTGGTGGGAAAGCGGCACACGGGGGTGGGTCCGTTGGGACGTCCTCCGAAAAAGGGTCGGGGAATCCTCACTCTGTCTTTTTCAGATGAATCGTTGCCAGGTCGTTGAAATCATTTTCCTTTTTCAGGAGTGTTGTTTTCCGGGTGATCCGGAGGGAACCGTCGGGATTCCTCCGGTAAATTTCGGCGAACACTCGCGTTCGAACCCTGGTTCGATTGTCTGAGCTTTCGTAGTATTTCACGCGGATCTGGTAGTTTCCGGTCTTCGCCTGATCGAGCGTGAACCGCTCCGGCCCGTATCCTTCGGTTGCATCCGCCGTCAGTCGACCGCCGAGGTCCGTTGTTTTGTTTTCGTAGTAACAATCCTCGCCGGTGGGATCGATCACGTGAAGGTCCACGTCCGTGTCGTCGGTGTTCCAGCTTATTCGCACGGAGAGGTCGGTGTGGTTGAGGTCCACGGCTTCCGCGGTGTCCTCCTTCCGGACCGACACAAACCTGGTGAGCGACTCCGGCAGGGTCTTTTTCGAGGTTGCGTTCAGCATCCGGTGGTACTCCGCCCGGGCGATGTCGCGGAAGTTTCCGAAGCGATCGTCCCAGTTTCCGTTCAGTGCGATTTCGTAAAAGGTGATGGCAAGAATCGGGTGACCGGTGCGTTCCATCAGGCGCGCCGTTGCGAGGTAGGCATGAGGTTCCTGGGGACGTTTCAGGGCCGCCCGGAGAAGCAGGCGATACGCATCCTGATTCCGGTTCCATGACATCAGGGTGTAGGCGGTGTCCCGAAGAAGACCGGTGTGATCCGGGTTCTGTTCAATCAGCGAGCTGACCGCGCGAACGGCGTCTCCGGTGTTTCCCGTTTTCCTGCGCCGCTTTGCCTCGCGGTACACAGGTTTGTAGTCGATGGAACCGTCTGCAATCTGTTTCCGGTAGTCCTTCGGCAGCTGGTCCCGGGAACGGATGTTGTACGAATACGATCCGGGAGCCATGTCGAAGAACGACGAGGGGCGAGATTTCAGGTGGGTCAACAGCCGTTCGGGCATGTTGAAATCTGATTGGACGTTTCGAATGTGCTCAAGAAGTTCGAACAGCTGGACGTTCTCGGTCTCCGTTTTCGACTCGGAGTTCGTGTGGGTTCGAACCAGCTTCCGGACGGCGTGCTGATTGACCTGTTTCGCGTGTTCCTTCGGTTCGAAGTCGTACCGGCGGTAATCCGCTTTGCTTTCAAGCATGAGGAGCGAACAGCTCTGTCCGGTGACGCGGAAATGCCTGGCAAACGATCGAGCGTGGTCCGAGGCACTGGAGGGGAGGGTTTCGAGCCGGTTCACCGCCACCTGCCCGTAAGTGCGCGGAGCAAGGGTGGACGAAATCCGATTCGTGGGTGAAAAAGTCACCTGCCGGGACACGTCTCTCCGTTTCAGTTGCAGGCGGACGACGGTGTCCGTCCCGGGAAATCCCCGGCCGGTCAGGATCACCGACTGGCCGGGATACAGCACGTCCGGGTTCTTTTTTCTGCTCGCCCACGGCATTCGTCGACCGGTCGGTTCCGCCGTCCATCGTGACGTTTTTGATTTTCCAGGGGAGGGTTCGATGAGCGGTGGCCGCCTTCGAGAGTTCCGATTCGGACGTGATCGAAAACACGGCTCCACCGGTCTGTCCGGCTAAATGGCGGAGCATTCGAACGTCGGTGCCCGACAGCCCGGTTTGATATGCGAACAGCCGTCCGGGAAGCCGGTTCCGGCTCGGATCAAGCATTCGTTTCCGTTGACGGGGGCCCCACGTGGGAGAGCCGTCACTGAGCAGAAACAGATCGTACGGTTCCCGTTTGGATGCATTCATCTTAGGTGGGCCGGTCGCGGCGTCCCGGAGGGCCTTTTTCAGGTTCGTTGCCCCTTCCAGAACGGTCTGACGGAGGTGGGCGAGGACCGATTCGAGGTGGTCGGCGTTGTTTTTCACCATGTGGGGTTTCCACCATCGGGTCTCCGTGTCGAACAGGAGGACGTTGAAGCGGTCGATCTGGTCCCGGTTTTGCTTGAGGATGGAGGACATGAGATTCAGCCAGAGGTTGAACCGGTCCGGCTGTGAGCTAAGGGAGGTGTCCAGCAAAAACACCGCCCCCGGGCGGCCTGTCGCTTTCGCGGACGGCAGGTCCGGTTGAAACCGGGTTGCGAAGTACGAGCCGGTTTCCGGGTCCTTCCCGGTGAGAAGGGTTCCGGCCGGCTTCCGGATGTGGACGCTGATCGAACGTTTTTTCGGCTGATGGAACAGGAACTGGTTCTGCTTGATGCTGGAGTTGCTGGCGGGTTCGGGCGTCACGTCCACGGTTTCCGGAGAAAATCCGTTAACTGCAATCTGAACACTGAGGTTCGGCACGTCCTCCGGCAGAGCCAGTCGGTAAAGCCAGTTGCCTTCCGTTTCCAGCAGGTTCACGTCGTACCCGACGACGATTCGGTGAAGTTTGTTTGCGCGGATCGGAAAGACCCGGGAGCGGAACACCCCCGCACCCGACCATTCCATCAGGGCGGGGTCCACTTCATTTCGAACGGTTTCCTTGTAGGCTTTGCTGGCTTCCTCACGCGGAACAATTCGTGCTTTTTTGACGTTCTGCCAGCTCTGCTCCCGACGTTTTATAATGTCCCCCGACCGCAGGGACGTCGAGGCGGAAATCGTTTCCGTCGTTTTCAAAGAGGGATCGAGCCGCTTTGACAGCAGGTCCTGTTTGAAGGTGGACCGGCCGAACGCAAGAAAATACGGCCTGGCGTCGTTCGGGAGGCGCATCTGAAACGTTCCTTCAAGCTGCCGGGAATGGACATTCAGGAAGAACTGATCCACCAGCACCCGGGCCCGGAAACCATCAATTTTCACGCGAACCTTCATTCCCTTCAGAGGGAGTGTTTCCTCGTCTCCGACC
>CAZSFH010000100.1:7981-9945 GCA_964606115.1 uncultured Planctomycetia bacterium
AGGTGGTCTGGTTCGGATCACTCGTACCGGTTTCGGACGAGCGGCGGATGTGCTCCGTGCGGTGTTCCCTTCGTCCCGCAAAATTTCCACCGCCGCCACCGAGGCCGATCGTACTGTTATAGCTTTTTGAATGGAAGTTTGCGTCAGACCCAAAATCTTTGCTTTCCCCCTGGTCCTGATTCATTTTTTTATTGGCGACTTCTTCGTTGTGTTCGGTCTGTTGTTCGGTGACCTCCGGTTCCGTGACGGCCTTTTGATCGGAGAGCGGAGAATTTACCTGACGTTTTTTCGCTTGACTCTTTTCAAATTGAAGCTTCCCGGTATCAGATTTTTCACTGTTTTCCGGAGAGGGCTGGGCCATCTCTTCTATTTTTTTATCCGCGTCGGAGGTCTTCTCTTTCTTTTTTGAACAGGAAACCGCGATCGTGAGCGGAACGGAAAACAGCAGAAGGGTGAAGATGGCGGAAAAGGATGTCGATCGACCACGATGACGCGGGGTGTTTCGGGTTGCTTTCTTTTTCATGGACGTGTTTCTCCGGTATCTGATGGAATGTTAAGATGGATGACTCATCTTCGTGCCGTCCATGTTTATAGACGAAATTGTTCGGGAAAGGTTCAATCCGTCCTGACGGGTACTCGCTGAAAGGGGGCGGATCCGGGGAAACGGAATCTCCGTAATCCGTGATCAGTACACGATCCAGATGAACAGGCTGAGCCAGAGGATCATGGTCAACAACGAGAAGGAGTACATCCAGAACTGCAGGTAGGCCAGGTACGTCTGGGCGCGGTCGTGCAGCTGGCACATGATCAGCACGCCGATCGCCGTCGGGGTGATGGATTCAAGGAGAATCACCACCTGAAGAATCGGGTCTTCCGGCAGCAGACCGACTCGATCCATGAGAAAATAGAGGCCGATCGCAAAACAGGGTACCACCAGCAGGCGGAGGCCGGACAGAAGGGAGACCTGTGTAAACGGAAGCTGATCACTGGACCGGGCGGCGAACCACAGGTTTCCGCCGAGCACGATGATCGACACCGGCACGGCGGCGTCCCCCATGATCGTGAGCCCTTTCAGCAGTCCACTGATCACCGGGTTCTTCAGTTCAAACATCGACGACAGCCCCGGAATCATGGACACCGTCAGCGCCAGAATGAGAGCAAACAGGGGCGGGTTTAACACCCTCTTCAGGTAGGACATTCCATCGTCCCCTCCGCCCAGGTACGGGTAACAGACCGTCCACATCGTGAAGGAAACGGAGAGAATGTAGACGGCGATATACGAATGGCCGATCGTCTCCGCGTTCGTCCGCTGCGCAATCTCGGGAACCGTCACCGCGAGCGCCGAAAACAGCGCCAGCGGAAGGTATCCGCCGTTCGCCCACGTCACCGCCGCCACGCTTCCCTGCTGGAATTCCTGCGGAACGTTGATCAGTCCAGCCGTTCGAGCACTCCACGCGATCAGAAAGCCGAACGACATGTAACACACCGCAACCGCCGGAAGGATCCACAGTTCCAGGACGTCGCCCGGTTCGAGGCTGCTGGATATTTTGGTAAACACCAGACAGGGATACAGGAGGTAGAACAGCAGATCCGAGAGGTCACTGAGCCCGGATTCGTCAAGCACATCCATGGACGACAGCATGATGCCGGCGGCCGCAATGAGAAACACCATCCCCACCGCGCCCGCGGCACTCAGGAACACCGACGTAATACTCATCCGATCGGTCTGAGATGAAGAACCAAATTCAACGATGACAACCATTCTTTGGGAAGACGCGGGACGATGCAACCCCCTTGAATACGCCATAAGTGGGGGGATCACGTCACCGAAGCGAATTGTGCCACTCCTTCCAGGGGTTTGGATTCTGCTGGTGACCCATCTTCACCGGTGTTTTTTTTCCGGCCTACCATTTTCCCCCCCCGCTTCGCGGGTGCGGATGCAAGGACCTCCGGCTTCTAGGAGA
>CAZSFH010000101.1:0-6900 GCA_964606115.1 uncultured Planctomycetia bacterium
CAAAAACCGGACGTTTTCTTCGAAAATGAGTCTCAGCGAGTGCTCTGCGGCGTCCAAAATATCAAAAAAGCAACGCCAAGTTGCTTTTTTGAATTATCAATGACTGCGTCTTCCTCAGAAACCCGCTTTTAATGGGGTTTCTTCCGGTCGAACTCCTTGCAGACCACTCGCTGAGATCTCACTGAGTGCACGCACCCTTTTCAGATCCGGTCTATCTAAGGGGTTGCTTCCTCGAAAATCCTTGCAGCCACCCGCAAGTAGTGCGTTAGAGGAAATGAATGCCTACAAAGAAGAGAAGGGGAAGGGGAGGTGTCAGCAACTTCTCAAGCTTCTTCCGCTCCGCCCAGTTCGTTCACCCGCTTGGTCATCCGCGATTTGATTCGGCTGGCTTTGTTCTCGTGAATTGCACCCTTTTTGGCCGCACGGTCGCAGAGGCCATATAGTTCCTGAAGGGAGTTTTCGGCACGATCCGGGCTTTCCGCCTCGATAGCGTTCTGGATTTCCTTGCGTTTGTTTTTGATTTTCGTTTTCAGAGATTTGTTTCGCTGCCGGCGTTTCTCGTTCTGTCGGATACGTTTTTCCGTAGAGGGATTGTTTGCCATTTTGGTAACGTTTGTCGTAATGAGGTTCGGTGAAATCGAGTTCAGTTTTCGAGTTTTTCCTTGACCTGTTCGAGCAGTTCGGATGCGTCGCGATAACCGTAATCCGTCTCGAGAATCTTTTGCAGGTTCTCCTCCGCCTTTTTCCATTCCTCCGCTTCGATATACCCCTTTGCCAGGTTGTAAGTCAGTTCAACCTCCCGATCGGAGGTACGGACGTTTTCGAGGCCCTTTTTGAACTGGTCGATTGCCATTTCCGGATGGTCCTTCTTTAAAAAGCCCTGACCCAGGTGATTGTAGGCCTGGGTTCGGATCTTGGGATCTTTGACGGCCTGCTGGAACTGAGATATCGCCTCGTCCACTTTCCCGGCCTGCTTGAGAAACCGACCGTAGTGATAGCGGAGTTTCATGTCGGTCGGATGGTCCTGGACCCGCTGATGATACTCTTGGACCTTTTTTTGCAGCCGTTTTTTCTTCAATTGTTGCAGTTTCTTTTTCAGTTCGTCGTCCTCGGGATTCTCCTCCACCTTTTTTTTCATTTTCTTTACTTTCCGATCCCATTTTTTCAGCCGGAGATCCCCGATTCGCATTTTTAACTGGCCGTCCTGGGGACGCAGTTCGAGGGCGTTTTCATAGGCGGAAATCGAATCGTCAAATCGATCAATTTTGTTATACAGTTCGCCGATCCGGTTCCATTTCTCAACTTCTTCGTCCTCCTCCAGATCCTTTTCCTCAATTTCTTGTTTCAGATCGGCTACGGCGTCATCAATTTCATCGGGCTCACTGAGAATTTTCTGTTTGCGTTCCAGTTGCTGTGCTTTCTGCTTGTCCCGGATCAGATCCTGAGTGGATTCCGCGTCTTCCCACCCACCCTTTTTGACCGTGCTCTCGGCCATCGTGTTTTTGATCATGGAGTCGACCTCCCGGTCGGTGGGATCCAGCTCTTTCACGCGCTGTAAAAGCTCGGTGGATTTGTCCGAATTTCCGACTTTCTCGTGAAACACACCCAGGGCTTTAAATAATTCCGGACGATCGGGGTATTCCTGTTTCAGGGTTTGGAGTTCCCAGATCGCCGCGTTATGATGGCCGAGTTCGCTGAGGGCCCGCGCGAGGGTAATGCGCATGCTCAAATTCTGTGGATCGATTTTCAGGTATTGCTCACAGGCCTCAATCAGACTTTCCGGATCACTGAAGATCATGGTTTTGATCCATGGGATAAACCCGATGAGGCGTGCCACGACCGGGTTCGGGTATCCCTCTTCGTTGACTTTTCGTTTTTCGGTTTCCCGAAGAAGCTGTCGGGCTTCACGATTGTCGGGCTGGCCTTCCAGGACCTGGCTGAACAGATCAATGGCGTAATCGTAGTTCTTTTTCTCAAACGCCTGTTTCCCTTTTTCAAAAATTTTTCCGATAGATTGTGCCACCTTCACTCCTCCTGAGGAACCAAGAAAAGGAAACCTCGAGCGAACGCGATGGGCCGCCGGATGAGATTAGGAGAGACCGGACTGATTTTCGACCCTGCACCATGGACCACGCGTATTTCTCACGGTATCATGTTAGAACCGTTTCTTGAAGAACATACACCTGATCATTATTTTACGGCGATTAAGAACTTGAATCAAGGTTTTCTAAGATTTTCGATCGAGTTTTTGCCAGGTCCAGAGTCAGTTTATGGAGTTCGGGATGGTACGAACGGAGGTTGTTGAGCACATTCAGAGATTCTTTCAGGGCTGAGGAGGCCATGTTATTTTTGACGTCATTTTTTAAATTTGTCATTTGTCGATTCGCGTAGATTTTGGCCCCGGTGACGACCTCCTCCAGTTTTTTGTCGGCCTTTTCCTGGTATTTCGGGTTCTCCGTCAGGTACTTGAACTGGAAAAGCCGGTTTGCGGCGGTTCCGTAGCGGTCGTTTTCGACAAGGTCGCTTACGGTTTTCTCAAGCTTGGTCCAGCGAACTTTCGGAGACGTCGTAGACGGGGGTAGCATCTGTTCTCTCGCTCGTTCGAGAGCCGCAAGCAGACGGGGAAACCGGGTTTCGGTATTTTCCGGAGCCCACCTGGACTGCAGCTTGCTTCGAAATTGATCAAACGCCTCGTTCATTTCTTTTCTGGACAGAGGTTTGGACTCAATCCGGTCTAGAAACTGGTAGAATTTTTCCTGAGCACGGTACATCTGTGTTATCCGTTTTTTTGTTGTCTGCGCCTCGAAAGCAAGTTGTTTCCGCTTTTTCGCTTTTTCATAGAGATTCGAATGAGAACTGGATACACTATCATAATATTCAATAGCGGCGTTAAAATTGCCCTTCATAAACTGTTTGTTCGCCTGCTCGAATGCCTGTTTGGATCGATGGAGTGCCCCCCGCTGATTTTCCAGGATGATCCACACCACAATAAGGATCAAGAACGCGCAGCCCATGATGCTCCAGAACCCGAACCAGCTCGATGATTTCTTTTCATACCGTTTTGTGTCCAGTTCCGGTTGAGGGACGTCCACCTCCGGCTCGGCGGCCTCCCGCTGCCGGTCAGGGAGGCTCTTTCCCGCTGATCTGGCTGATTTTTTTGGTTTCTTCGGAGACGGTTCAACCTGTTCTCGCGGGGGTTCGACCTGGTCCGGAACCGGTTCAACCTGTTCCGCGGACGCTTCGTCCTGCGCCGGAGATGGTTCGACCGCTTCCGGGGCGTGTTTCTTTGGACCGGGGTCGGCGTTTTGTTGATTCTGGGCCACCGACGAGGAGGATTCGAAAAAATAGAGCGTCGTGTCGCCAATTTGAATTTGGTCCCCGTCCGCAAGAAGTTTTTTGTTGGTGAATTCCCCGTTGACTTTTGTTCCGTTCCGGCTTTCGAGGTCCAGGATCTTCCAGCCGTCCTTCGTTTTTTCAACGGCACAATGGGAGCGAGAGCTTCGGGGTTCGTCAATGGTGATGTCGCAAAAGGACTCCCGACCGATTTCGATTCGATCGGAGTCAATAGGTTCGATTCGCTCTTCGCCGCCCGAGTCGATTTTTACACAGGGCCCTTCCGCCATGGTGATGTCTCCGGTTATCAGCGCCTGTCCAAAAAATACTCCGCAAAGGAAAAAGAAAAGACGACGTGGGGGTCCCTCGTGGAATGAGCCGTATTCCCGCCAGATGCACTTATAATTTGCCCCGCTCCTTGAGCCGGGTTTTCACCCGTTCCCGCAAATCCTGGTCGGAGTCCCGGACGTAATCCGATGACGCGTCCGAGTCGCTGGTTTCCGATTTGTCCTCCGGTTCTTCTTCCATCTTGTCGGGGGTGGAGGATGCGGTATCCTCGTCCGACGATTCAGCGGAATCGGATGCTTCGGCGGATGTTTCTTCGGTTTGAGACGTGTCTTGTTCCTCCTTTTCTTTTCTGGCCTTGCCATTCCCGGCCCCGGCGCGAAGCGCGAGTCGTCGCCGTATCTTTTCCTCGGGACCGTAGCTGGATAGTTTGGGAAGCACTTCGTCGGGGTTCTGAGCTTCTTCTGCAGGCTCGAGGGCGGGACCCGGATCTTCCGTAACCTTCACCTTTTCCTCCGGACCTTCGGACGCGTCGGATTCTGTTTTCTCATCGGCTTCGTCCACGGATTCGGCGGGGGAGCTCTGCTGTTCGTCCGCTGGTTGTTGATCCGTTGTCTGTTCCGCTGGTTTCTGTGGGAGGTCTCCGACAAGTTCCCCTTCCATTTTTCCGCGACGAATCAGACGGTTTCGGACCCGATCCCGAACGGAGAGGTCTTCGTCGCGGGAGGAGGATTCCGGGGGGGCCGTATCGGCTTCGGGTTCTTCAGCAGGTTCGGACGCCGCTGACGTTTCCCGGGTCGTCTCCTGTTCATCGGAACCTTTCGTCGCCTCCTCTTTTTCAGTGGGAGGTTCGTCCTGCTTCTGTTGGTCCTCCGGCTGAGATTCGTCGTCTGCGGCCGTTGGCGCGTCGTCGCTTGACTCACCGGTTGCTTCCGATTCGACTTCCGCATCGTCGGGCAGGTCTCCTTCGAGTTTTCCGCGACGGATCAGGCGACGGCGGATCCGTTCCCGGAGAGGGAGGTCTTCGTCGATGGCACCGGCCGGTTCCGAATCGGTTTGCGTGTCCTCTTCTTCTTCTTTCGTGGCGGTTTCTTCCGATGTTTCCTCCGCTTGTTCGGTCGTATCCGGGGAAGGAGTGTCGTCGGGTTCCGGTTCGGTGGATTGGTCTTCCGTCGTTGTTTCCTCAGTTGTTTCCGCGGCGGTGGACGGTTCGTCCTCCTCCTGATCCGCTGATGGTTCCGGTTGGGTCGCCGGTTCCGTTTTCGCCTCCGCTTCACCGCCCGAGCCTCCGGTGACCTCCCCCTCAAGTTTTCCTCGTCGAATGAGACGGTTCCGGACGCGGTCGCGGAGCGGCAAATCCTCGTCCGGGGCTACTTCTTCTGCCGGTGCTTCCTCGGTGGACGGTTCCGCCTCGGCCTGTTTCTGCTGTTCGTCCTGAACTTCTTTTTCTTCTGCTTGTTCTTTTTCCGATGACGTTTTCGTGTCGGTTTTTTCCGAGTCGTCTTCGGTTTCCGTTTCCCCTTCAGTTTCGGTGAGTTCCTCTTCCTCCTCCGTTTGTTCTCCTTCGGGGGCAATATACCCGACGGCTTCTCCGTTTTCGCCCGGCAGTCGAACACGACGCCAGTCAAGTCGGCGTGATTCAACCGGGTGGGAAGTGAAGTTTAGCTGCAGGTCGTCGGTGTTGCCCATGACCACGTTAATTTCCGTGTCGTCCGCGATCCCAATACCCATCCGATCGAGATACTGCAGGTGACCGAGGTCCTCGGGGTCCAGGTTGAGGATCTTTGCAAGTACGGTGTCCACGGAGACCGCGTCGTCACCGGACAGCGCAAATCCACCGTCGAGAACGTCTCCGTTCCGGTCCCCGGTTCCGCCGATCACATGGGTGCCGTCCACGTAGGCGAGATCGGGGAGAAGGTATTCCCCGAGCACCGCCAGGTTTCGATAAAGCGTTCGCAGCTTAAGACCGTTTTCGTGCTCCGACGAGTCATGATCAGAAAGGCCTCGAAGAACGTCTTCCTGGAGGGATCGGTATCGTTTTTCCGGCTCGTCTCCTCCCTGCAAAAGACCGGAGAGCAGAGACGTCACGCCGCCGCCGGAGGTTGGGGAGACGGTCGAGCTCGTACGAGCCGGTTCTCCGAGCAGGGCCGGACGGTCGGCCGGATGAACGGCGTAGACCAGGTTCTGAAGAGATCCGTAAAGACCAAACGCGGGATCGGAGGAAGGAACGGAAACGGACAGACGGAACGTGGATTTCTTGATTTTTTTGTTGATCCGAATGGTTCGAGTGCTGCCGTCGACCCGATGAATTTCCAGTTCCTCCCAGGGTCCTTCTTCATAGAGGTTCTCGACTCGCACCGGCAGATGGTTCAGGGACGCCTCGTTGTTGATCTGTTTTTTTATTGAGGATTCACCCGGGTCGGCACAGATCACGATTTCGTCAAACGTCAGGTACTTGATTTCGTCATCGTGGAAATGGACCAGTTCGTCGAGCAACCCCATGATTGCGGTGGGTCTCGTTTCCTGAAACGATTCCCCCGGCGGTGCGGGGCGGGGCATCAGAATCAGGTTGGACGTGATCTGTTTGGCCGTCTCGCTTCGTATATAATAGGCCGCTTTTTTTAGAAGTGTACGGCGCTCGATTCCGGTGGCAAGTCCAACTTTCGGCATAAGCAAATAAAAGAAAAACAGAAATTCCAGTTCAGGATCGAGGGTTATATCTTTTAACAAAGCCCGTTTTCGCTTTCAACGATTTGAAGCAGTTCCGGCGAAAAGTTATATTTCCAAAAGATGCTGATATTCGGGCGATTCGTAAACCGGGTCGTCTACGGTGTGATTCCTCCCCAAAAACCCTTTTTCGTGGTGTCAGATGTGATACGGAGGGGGCCTCTTGTCCGCTCTGTCACGTTGAAGGGTCGTTACATCCCGGCCGGATGGGAACCGGTATCATTCGTTGCACGTTCGAGGTGTCGTTCGATGCGGGCCGTTCGTTTTGTGTTTCGCCTGGGAGTGATGCTCAAGTTCTTTTTTGAGTGTTGATGAGTCAGGAGATCGTCAATCCGGTTCGTGAAACCTCCCGGCAAGAAGGGTTTGGGTTCTGGTTCGTGGATTACTATCTGCTTTTGTTCCTGTGCATCATGCTGGGGCTCGTTTTGTTGGCACCTGGGGAACTTCCGGACCGGGGAGCGATGGTGTTTGAACTCAGTCTTCTGATCGGCCTTGTGCTGCTCACCGGGGGAGGCGTCGATGAACGAAGGGGAGTGTTCCTTTTGCTCTGGCGGT
>CAZSFH010000101.1:6910-9833 GCA_964606115.1 uncultured Planctomycetia bacterium
GTACGGTTATTTTCTGATTCCGATTCTCTATTCATTCCGACTTCTTCATTTTTTGATTCCCGCCCTTCGGGACATCGACGGAACGGCCGCCGGGTGGCTCATCTGGATCGACCGGTTGATCCTCGGGGATCACGCCTCTGTGCTGTTTCAACCGATCCGAACGCCCTGGTTGACGGAACTTATGTATTACTTCTATTCTTCATACTACGTCGTACCGCTGGTGGTGGGGATCGTCATTTTCGTGGGATACCGCCGGGGCCGTCTGAATCGGGAGGCACTGCAAAAATTCAGTGGTGGGATGACCCTTGGGTTTGTCACCAGCTACCTTTTTTATATCGTGGTTCCGGCACGGGGGCCTCTTCACGATCTTCCGGCGTCGGAACTGGTCGATACGCTGGAAAGCGCGTGGATCGGCGAAACGATCAAATGGGCCATCCTGTCGGCGGAGATGAAGATGTACGACGTGTTCCCCAGCGGGCACACGGAAGTATATTTCATCGTCGTTGTTTACACGTGGAGGTATGCACGATCGCTGTTCTGGCCGGTGCTGTTGTTGTTTGTCGGCATGCTTGTATCCACGCTGTACCTTCAGTTTCACTATTTGATTGATTTGATTGCCGGAGGAACTCTTGCCGTTGCGATCATCTGGTTTCAGAACGTTCTTCCCCGGTGGATCAAGGAAGGATCGAACCGATAAGCCGCGTTTCGATTAGATCAGAGCCTCCAAACAAACAACAAACCTCCCCCGCAACAGCTTGTCCCTCGCGGTGCATCTTTTTGCCCCACCTTCACCTTCGAAGAACCACGACAACCTCACTTCTTCCCCGTTTTTGATAACTAGACCCGGTCTGAAAAGGTGTCGTACACCTCAGCGGGCCGTATTTTCGGTCAGAAAGTGCGGATTTTACCTGAGATGATGCCAGAAGGTGCGCATAATTGAAGGGAAAATCCGTGCTTTCCGGCCAAAATACGGCCCGTCCCGTACGGGATGAGTCCTCAGCGGGCGCTCTGCGGCGTCCTTCGATCCTCAGAAACCCGCTTTTAATGGGGTTTCTTCCGGTCGAACTCCTTGCAGACCACTCGCTGAGATCTCACTGAGTGCACGCACCCTTTTCAGATCCGGTCTAACTAGGAGGCTGCTGAAAAGCCCCCAAATTCCAGAAAATCGTTACCTGTATTCATTTTGCGTACGGTGATTTAAAGAACGAGACGAGAGCGCTGGCCACGGCGTCCGGTTTTTGCCACATCATCCAGTGATCCCCTTCCTCGACGATCTCCAGTTCGGCCTGTGAGATCTGATCGGTCAGCCGTCGGGCGTGGTGAGGAGGAAAATGTTTCTCGTTCTCACCCCACAGAACGAGCACCGGTTCGTCCACTCGATTGTAATAGTCCGGCATCCGCGGAAGAGCTCCCTCGTACGCGGCACACATTCGAATGATAAACTCGCGCACGTCGGACTGCCGGAAATGTTTCCACAAATCGTTTTTAACGTACCGGTCCAGGGGCGTGTTCAGGGGCAGAAACGTCCAGAGCGCCCGGTAAAAAACGAGGTGGGGCAGGTGACGGAGGACGAACCGGTTGAACTTGAATTTCCGAAGAAGATCGATTTCCCATGATGTCTCTTCTTCCCCGTACAGCAGGGAATTCATCACGGCGATGCCGTCGATTCGGTCCGGGTGTTCGGCGGCGGCCACGAGCACCGGTTGTCCCCCCATGTCGTTTCCGCATAGGCAGGCGGACTCCAGGTCCCAGACGTCCATCAGGGTCATCAGTCGATCCACCTTGTGTTCAGGTGCCTTTCCGCCGCTCCAGGCTTCACTTCCTCCCAGCCCCGGCCAGTCGAACGCGATCACGTCGAAATTTTCCTTCAGCAGTGGAACAAGCCGGGAATAGATCTGGAGGTTTTCCGGGTATCCATGGGTCAGGATCAATGGGGGACCGTGTCCCTCCCGGACGTATCGAAGGGCTTTCCCGTTTGGCAGGGTTTTCCGGCGGGGGTCAAGCATTATGACAGGTCGTCTCGCAACGCGTTCGCGGCGTGAATCCCGGACACCGCGCAGAACGAAACCCACTGCCCCGGGTGCGTCGAGCTGCCGGCCAGGTACAGACCGTCAAAATGGGGACTCCGGTGGGACATTCGTCCCTGTCGCATAAATTTCGCGGTCATCACCGGATTCATGCTGTTGTCGTACAGGTAAAAATCTCGTCCCCAATCGTACGACGTACGTTTGCCAACCACCTCCGCCTCCCGAACGTGCTCCCGCCACCAACCCGCTTCGATCAGGTTCTCCAGGTACTTCTGCTGATCCCGTTCGTTCATCTCGTCCGCCCGGTGATGGGGGAGAGGGGCCAGTAACCGAGCTTTTGTCCAGTCATTGGAAGCGCCGGATCGATTTTCCAGGACGCCCGGACGAATCAACAGCTGGCAGGGAACTTCGCCGTCCGGGATTACAAACCGTAGGTACGGCGGCTCCGTCGCGCCCTTGACCTTGAGATACGCGCAGACCCCGGGCGATTGCATCGGTAAGTTTTGCAATTTCTGACGGAAGCTTGTCGGCGTGTTTTCCAGCAGTTCCAGGTACGTCCCCACGCCGCTGTAGTTGGAGACGACGGCGTCCGCGTCCATCCGGTCTCCCGATGCGAGTTTGACCCCCTGCACGGTCCGGTTCTTCGTCTCGATTTGTTCGACCCGGTGGTCGTAATGGAGTTGAACGCCTTCACCACGGGCTTTCGCCGCCAGTTTTTCGGGAATTGATCGAATCCCTCCCTTCGGGTAGAACGCGCCCGTGGAATGGATCTGGCACGGAACCAGCGCGAGGACGCTAGGCGCCTCGTCGACCGGCTGGCCCGCGACATGCGTCCAGATCGAAATGGTGTTTCGAACCGGCCGGGGCAGTCCGGTTTGTTCGAGCACGCCCTCCAG